>NZ_JBSWXD010000098.1:0-24601 GCF_056160425.1 Micromonospora sp. ABR4_055 | reverse complement strand
GGCGTCCGAGATGTACGGCAGGCCCTGCTCGTGGGCGGTCCGCCGTGCGCGCAGCCCGTCGTTGAACACCACCCGGGCGCATCCGAACGCCTTCGCCAGCGCGATCTGCTGGCCGGGTGTCGGGTAGACCCGGAACTGGTACCGGAGCTGCACGAACCACACGATATCATGTTGGTCTATGGCAGAAGGTGAGGGTATCCGTACCGGCAGGCACTGTGTCTTCGCGATGCATGTTCATTTGGTTCTCGTGACGAAGTTCCGGCACACGGTGTTCGCCGACCGGCACCTGACCCGGATGGAACAGATCATGCGGGACGTGTGCCGCGACTTCGAGGCCGAGCTGGTCGAGTTCAACGGCGAGGACAACCACGTCCACCTGCTGGTCGACCACCCACCCAAAGTCGCCGTTTCCCGCCTGGTCAACTCACTCAAGGGCGTCCCGTCGCGCCACCCGCGGCAGGAGTTCCCCGACCTCGCACGCCACTACTACCGGGCCAACAAGCTCTGGTCGGGCTCGTACTTCGCCGGCTCCGTCGGCGGCGCGCCGCTGAGCATCGTGACGCAGTACATCGAGCAGCAGAACCGGCCAGGTTAGAGCACTGCTCGGGCCCTGGCGGCCCTCCCAGCGCGGGCCTTCACCCCCGGCCTGAAGGCCGGAGCACTGGCCCGCATTCCGGTAGCGGCTGGATCCGGTGCAGGAGACCCGCGCCTCGGCCTGGACGGTCAGCGGCGGCGCCGGCTCGGCGGGGCCGCTCGGCTCGGGAGCGCCACCGGCCGGCGCGGTCGGTGTCGGCGTCGTCGGTGCCGGTTCGCCCGGGGTGCCCGTCGGCGCACCGCTGGCCGACGGCGTGGTCGGTGGCGCGGCCAGACCTGGCGACCCGGCCGGCGCCAACCGGGCGGTGTCGTCGACCGTAGCCAGCCGGGGAACCACCACCACGGCACCACCGATCAGCAGGGCCAGCACCGCGGCCGCCGCCAGGCCGGCCAGCAGCCGACCTCGGCGCGGCTCGCCTCGGCGGGGGAAGCCGGTGGCCGGGTCGAACCGGCCGGCCCGCTGCTCGATCCGCGCCCGGGTCGCCGCCTGCCCGGCGGCGGCGCTGGTCAACTCCAGCCGGGGCCAGAGTTCCGCCGGTACGACGAGCATCGGCAGGGTCGCGTACGCGGAGAACAACGCGGCCGGGCTGACCTGCCGGCGGCGCCGGTCGGCGCAGGTCGGGCAGGACTCGATGTGCCGACTGACCCGCTTGCGTAGCAACACGGTGAGCGTGCCGTCCCAGCCGCGCAGCAGCTCACCGAGGGTCGGGCAGTCGTCGGCACCGGTGCGGGCCACCAGTAACGCGCCGATGGCCCGTTCGAGTTGGGTCCGGGCCCGGGACAGCCGGGCGTGAGCGTGACTGTCGGAAACCCCCAGCACGGCACCGACGTCGGCGGCGGACAGGTCGTGCCGGATGGCGAGCTCGATCACCTGCCGGTCACCGGGGTTCAGCCCGGCCGCGGCCGACCGGACCAGCTCCTGTAGCTGTTCGGCACCGAGCCCGGTCACCGGGTCGACCGGCGTGGCGGGCAGTTCGCCTACCTCGTCCAGCGGCAACTGCCGTCGCCGGCCACGGATGACCCGCAGGCACTCGTTGCGGGCGATGGCGTACAGCCACGGGCGCAGCCGCTCCGGGTCGCGCAGCTGCGCCGCCCGCTGACCGGCCAGGACGAACGTGTCGTGGACGGCGTCGGCCGCGCCGTCCGCGTCGCGCAGCACGAACCGGCAGTACGTGTACAGCCGGTTGGCGTGTTTGTGGGAGGCATTGTCGGGCCCCCGTGGCCCACCGTCACCCAGCCCGCCCACGATGGCGCGATCGTCCACCCGGGCAATGCTAGGCGGCGCGGTCGAGGACGGATCGTCACTGTCGCCAATACTCCAGTTGGTAGCGCGACGGGTCGGGCTGCCCGTTGCCGTGGCCGATGAGGCAGAGCCGGGTGTTGCCGGCCGCGACCAGCCGGGCCCGTTCGGCGTCGGCCGCACTGGCCAGGAAGAGCAGCGGGGTGGCCGCGGCCCGCAGCCCCCAGCCGTCGCCGTCGGGTCCGTGCACCGCCAGCTCCGCCGGGTCGTACGCGATGCAGTCGAAGTGCGGAGCGGGGCCGAACGGCAGCCCGGACGGGCCCTGGAAGTAGGTGATGATGTAGCGGTGCCGGTCGGCGCGGTCGTTGCCCCGGCCGATGAAGCAGAGCCGGGTCCAGTTGCGGGCCACCTTGACGCCGTCCTCGGCGTCGGTCTTGGTGGCGAAGAGCTTGATGGCGTGGCCGCCGTCGCGCATCCGCCACGCGTCGCCGCTCTGCTCGATCGTCAGGTTCGCCGGGTCGTACGTCACACAGTCCTCGGCGGCCGGCTGCACGGTCGGCACCGGCTCGCCGTCGTCACCATCGTCGCCGGAACCCCCGCCGTCGGGGTGGTCAGGATCGTCGCCGGTGCCGCCACCACCCGGGTCGCTGCCGTCGGCATCGTCGCCGGTGCCGCCGGTCTGCGGCTCGCCGCTACCGGCCGACCCGCTGTCGCCGCCCCCGGTCGGCGCGCCACCGAGCCCCGCTGCCCCGGACGCCTGGCCACCGTCTGACGCCGCGCCGATCCGCCCCGACCCGGACGGGCCGCAGGCCGCCAACACCACCGCGAGCAGCACGCCCAGGACGGCGGCGGCGACGAAGGTGACGGTGCCCCACCGCCAGGTCGACCGCCGCGCCAGCACCCCGAACTTGGTCGTGTAGATCATCTGGTCCTCCAGCCTCTCCCTCTCCGTGCCGGGTGAGTCGACGCCCAACCGGGTCCCGGCCCGCCCGGGGCGCGGGACGTCCGGCGACGTCGCCGGACACGGGTGAGAGGCGGCGGCCGGCCGAGGACCAACAACTTTTCGCCGGCCCGTCAGCCGGGTGCGCCGCCGACGGGTCAGCCAGATGTGCGGCTGACCTGCTGGTGGAGTGCCCGTGCCAGCTCTGCGGACCCAAGGTGTCTCCGCGAGCTTGATGCCACAGGTGCATCATGATTCACCTCTGGCATCAAGCTCGACGAGCATCTCCGATCCGGAACGGAATTGGACGAAGATGATCAATACAAGTTTCGTCTCCACCCTGGACTATGTGGGCACGACGAGAGAAGATACCGGCACGCAAGGCAGTCGATTCCTGGTAGGAAGCTGCCCCGATACGGGCCGGAAGGACAAGCAGCAGTGAGCAGCAACGGCATTCCGCAGGTGCTCAGGTTTCTTCGTTCACTCAATGGCGGCATGACACAGGAGCAGTTGGCGCAGCGACTAAGACCGCATCTCATTTGGGGTTGTCGCTGGTCAACAGGTTGAGACGGGCTGCTCGGCGGTAGCAGATGACAGCGCAGGCGAGCTGTACGAATCCGAGGAAGTGGGAAGCCTTGCGTTCGTAGCGGCGGGCGAGGCGCCGGAACCGGGTGATCCACTCCAGACAGCGTTCGACAACGTAGCGGTGGCGGCCGAGCCGTCTCGAGGACTCGATGCCCTTGCGGGCGATGCGTGCCCTGATGCCCCGTCGGGCGAGGGTGTCCCGGCAGTGGCGGTAGTCGTAGCCCTTGTCCGCGTGCAGCTTCACGGGCCGTCGGCGAGGCCGGCCGACCGGCTGACGCACCGGTGTGATGGCGTCGACCATCTCCTCGAGGAACTGTTGGTCGTTGACGTTCGCGGCGGAGATGTCGGCGTGCAGCGGGATCCCGTTGCGGTCGCTGACCGCGTGGATCTTGGAGCCTGGCTTGCCTCGGTCCACCGGGCTGGGTCCGGTCAGGTCCCCCCTTTTACCGCCCGTACGTGCATGGCGTCGATGCTGGCCCGTGACCAGTCCACGCGGCCGGCGGCGCCGAGTACGTCGAGGGTCGCCTGGTGGAACGCGGCCATGACTCCCTGAGCGACCCACTCGGTGAACCGGCGGTGCGCGGTCTTCGACGAGATCGGGAACGACTCCGGTAGTTCGTCCCAGGCGCAGCCGGAGTCCAGGACGTACAGGATCGCCGCCAGCGCGTTCCGGTCGTCGATGCGTCGCCGGCCGCCGCCCTGATGGCGTTTCGGATGCTCGGGCAGCAACGGCTGCGCGAGGTGCCACAACGAGTCCGGGCAGTACTTCTCCACATCACCCATACCGACCCAACGAATCACCCAGCGCTACAGCAACCCCAAATGAGATGCGGTCTAAGCGTCTCGACGTCGTTGATCGCCAAGTTCGAAACCGGTCGACAGATACCGATGCCCGACACGGCAGACCACATCGATCAGGTGTTCAGCAGCGCCCCGCTGATCAAGGAACTCTCCGAGAACGCCCGCAAGAGCATCCCACCGGACTGGTTCCGGGCGCTACCGGAGTTGGAGCAGGAGGCCTCCGCAATTCGGCGGTACGAGTGCCAGATCATCCCTGGACTGCTCCAGACGGAAGCGTACGCCCGGGCCATCCTGCACAGCGGCCTGCTAACTCCCGCTAAGGCCGACGAGTACCTCGCTCTCAGGATGACGCGACAGGCCGCCGTGTTCGAGCGGGAGGAGCCGCCGGTGTGTCAGTTCATCATCGACGAGGACGGACTTCGCCGGGGAGACCCCGTGATCATGCGGGAGCAATTGGAGCACATCGCCGAGATGAGCACCCGGTCGCGGGTGCTGGTGCAGGTGGCCCCGGTTTCCGCCGGCTTGCATCCCGGGCAGAACGGGCCGTTCATGCTCGCCAGCATGGCCGAGACCGGCGGCACCGTCGGCTATGTCGACGACCAGTTGGAGGGCCGCCTGGTGACCGATCCGAAGCGGGTTGCCACCCTCGAACAGGCCTGGCAGGCTCTGAGTGGTGTTGCGTTGCCGCGCGACCAGTCGCGAGACATGATCTTGAAGTTGGTGAAGGAACTATGACCGAGCCGGCGTGGCGCAAGTCCAGCCGCAGCAACAGCAACGGAAGCGACTGTGTCGAGGTGGCGGACAACCTTCCCGGTCGCATCCTGGTCCGCGACAGCAAGGACCAGGGTGGTCCCACGCTCGCCTTCGGCCCGACCGCCTGGCGCTCCTTCGTCGCTGAGGCACCCACGCTCCGCTGAGCCGTAGGATCAGCAGGTCAGCAACGACGTGACGAGCCCCGGCCCCACGCCGACGGCGGCCGGGGCTCGACGCGTACCGGTGACCGCGCCGTCCTACTCGACCCGGATGTTGTCGAGGTGGACAGAGCCCGGGTTGACGTAGACGTAGAACTCCCGCACGTCGGCCAGCGCCTCGGCATCACACGACATCTCGGTCAGCAGGTCGATCTCGGCGGTGCCGGTCCAGTCCTGGTTCAGCCAGGTGAACGTTGACTGGCACCAGGTGTAGGACGGACCGGTCTGCACCGCGATCGCCGCATTGGTCCCCACCGACGGGTCGGTACGCAGGTCGTACTTGAGGGTGACCCGGCCGGACAGGTCGACCGGCTCGGGGAACGACGTGCCGAACCAGCCGCCGGTGACCGAGTCGACCCGCAGCCCGTACGCCCCGTCGGTGGCGAACGCGTCTGACTGGGCGACGCTGCCGACGCCCGGCTCCCACGACGGCGGCCCCCACCCGTCGGTGCCGGCCTCGAACGAGAACAGCGTCTGCACCCCGGCCGGGTCGGGTTTCACCGTGACGACCAGGTCGGCGACGTTGGAGGCTCGCCAGGCCCGGTCCCACACCTGGTAGTGGGTGGTGGCCCGACCGGCGAAGCCGTCCGCCGGGGTGAAGGTGACCGCCCCGTCGCCGCCGAGCGAGAACTCGCCGCCGGCGACGGTCACCTGCTTCTGCTGGCCGGGCACCGTCGGGTCCAGGTCGATCGTGGTGGCGCGGACCGTACCCCGGTGGGCGATGTCGTTGGCCGCCGGCCGCAGCGTCGCGACCTGGCCGAACTCGACGGTGGTGGTGTCGTGGTCGGCGACCGGCGGCCACGGCCGGCGGTCGCCGCGCACCGCCGCCCCGGCGTTGGACAGCGTGGTGCAGACCGGGCTCGGGCAGTAGACGGTGTAACCGTCGTAGTCCGGGTAGAGGCTGCCGTCGTCCTGCACGCCGGAGAGGATCCAGTAGAGGAAACCGCTGGTGCCGCCGGCGATCGCCGCGTCGGTCCACTCGCGGTAGACGACGTTGCGGGTCGACTTGTCGTGGATGCCGAACTCGCCGAGCATCACCGGCTTGCGAACTTTCCTCGCCTCGTGGGCGTGCCGGGTGATCCACTCGGTGCCCCAGGCGGCGTCCTTGCCCCAGTGGTCCGGGTAGAGGTGGTACGAGACGACGTCGACGGCGGGCAGCTTGCTCAGCGCGACGCTATCGACGCCTTCGCCGCAGTTGGTGGTCCAGTCGGCGCTGGTCGGATCGTCGCAGAAGAAGCCTTCGTCGCCGACGCTGACCAGCTGCCGGGGCGCGACCGACTTGACGTGCCGGGTCATCTCGTCGGCCCAGCCGGTCAGCGTGTCGGTGGTGCAGTCCGGTGACGGCGGGTAGACCCCGGAGCCCTTGCAGCGCGGCTCGTTGCCCAACTCCCAGGTCATCACCGTGGGATCGTCTTTGTACCTGACGCCGGTGATGGTGTTGGTGCGGTTCAGCACATGGCTGATCCAGTCTTTGTACCAGCCGCGGATCACCGGATCGGTGTAGAAGTCGTCGTGGTACTGCCCGCCGCGCCAGCGCACGTACTGGTCCATGCCGCCGAAGTCACGCCAGTTGTTGGTCAGCGGGACCACCAGTTTGATGCCGGCTTCGCGGGCGGCGGCGAGGACGTAGTCGAGGCGTTGCAGGCCGTCCGGGCCGTCGTTGTACGCCGGCCGTTCGCCGTCGAAGTACTGGAAGTAGACCCCGTCGGCCGGGCCGGCGACCGAGTCGGAGCCGTCGGCGTTGCCGATGTCGAGGAACCCCCAGGTACGCAGCACGGTGAACCCGGCTGCCTTGGCGTCGGCGAACACGTCGTCGACCATCGTCGGCGACTTGTACATCAGGTAGTAGTTGTTGCTGCCGGCGAACCGGAACTTCCGGCCGTCGAGTTTGAGGTCGTCGCCGTGCCGGGTGACGAACCCGGCGGTCGGCGTACCAGGCGTACCGGGATGGCCGGGATGGCGGGCCGGCGGTGCGGCCTGGACCGGGACTGCCGCTGCGGTGAGCAGCAGCCCGGCCAGTGCGAGCAGCAGGCCGGCGGAGCGTGGGCGCATTACGGGGTTCTCCTGACCGTGGAGCGGTGGAGGTCACTGACGCGCTGCGGCCTCCAGGGCGAGTGCGGCGGCACCGAGCAACCCCGCGTCGTTGCCGAGACTGCTGGTGTGGATCCGGACCCGGCGGACGAAGTCGAGCCCGGCCAACTCCGCTACGGCCGCGCGCAGCGGAGCGAAGAGCAGGTCACCGGCGGCGGCCACCCCACCGCCGATGACGACGTCGTCGAGGTCGACCAACGCGGTGGCGGAGACCACCGCGGCGGCCAGGGCGGTCGCGCCCCGCCCGAACGCGGCGACGGCGAGCGGTACGCCGGCCCGGGCGTCCTCGGCGAGGGTACGGGCGTCGCCCGGCCGCTCCCCCGGCGTCCAGCCCTGGTTGACGGCCCAGCGGACCATCGCCGGACCGCTGGCGATCGCCTCGACGCAGCCGCGCCCGCCGCAGGGGCAGGCCGGGCCGGTCATGTCCACCACGATGTGTCCGATGTGTCCGGCGTTGCCGCTGCCGCCCGGGTGGACCCGGCCGTCGATGACCAGTCCGCCGCCGACGCCGGTGGAGACCACCATGCCGAGCAGGGCGCGGCCGGGGTAGCCGCCGCGCCAGTGTTCGCCGAGCGCCATGCAGTGCCCGTCGCCGACGACCTGGCGGACCACCCGGTGCAGGGCGGCGGTGACGGTCGCGGTGTCCCCGCCGGCCGGGGTCGGCACCGCGCCCTGCACGGCGATGGTGCCGTCGGGTTCGACGACGGCGGCGGCCAGCTTGGTGCCGCCGACGTCGACCGCGAGAACCGGGCCGGGGGCGGGGTCGGCCGCCGCCGGACCGACCGCTGCCGGGCCGGCGCTCATGCGCCGGCCGCCGGGGTGTCGCTGACGATGTCGTTGACGCAGCGCAGCACCGGCCGGCGGGTCAGCGCCGCCGGATCCAGCTCGACCCCGGTGCGCACCACGAACTCCGTCGACTCGCCGGGCAGCAGGGTGACCAGTGCCCGGTCCACTTCGGCGGCCGGGTCGAGCCGGTCCGGGTAGAGGGTCAGGTCACGCAGGACGGTCCGGGCGGTGACGGTGACCCGCAGCCCGCCGTCGACCGGTGCGGCCGTCGCGTCGTACCCGGCCGCCGGGTAGTCGATCTCGTTGTCCTCGGCGAAGAACCACCAGGCCCGCTGCCCGGCCGCGTCGGCGAGCAGCAGCTCGCGGCGTGGTTCGCCGGTGGTGGCCAGGTCTGGGTAGAGCGGCACGGTGACCGCCGAATGGGCCGGTACGGCCAGCTGGTAGCCGATCTTGGCCAGTGGCTCGCCGGCCAGGGTGAGCCGGGTGACGTCGGTCTGCGGGTGCCAGTCGGCCCCGGTGTCGTTGACCGCCACCAGGGCGAGCCCACCGTCGCGGGGTTCGATGGTGAGCAGCCGGTCGGCGTAGGCGTCGCGCAGCGCGTACCACAGGGGTTTGCGGCGGCCGTCGCCGTCGACGGCGGCCCACGAGGTGACCGGCCAGCAGTCGTTGAGCTGCCACAGGATGGTGCCCATGCAGACGCCCCGGTGGGAGCGGAAGTGCCGCACCCCGACGGCGATCGCGCGGGCCTGGTTGACCTGGGTCAGGTAGTGCCAGTCGTCGAAGTCACGCGGAGCGGGCAGGTGCGCGTCGAGGCCGCGTTGAAGTTTCAGGTCGCCGTCGGCGGCTTTCTGGTGGTGGGCCATGCCGGGTGAGTCGGGGGCGAGCGGGTCATCACTGATCGCCCGGCGCAGGGTGGCGTACACGGGTGGCCCCTGGTAGCCGAACTCGGCGAGGAACCGGGGCACATACTGCCGGTACTTAAGGTAGTCGTCGGTGTTCCACACGTCCCAGATGTGCATGGTGCCGTGCGCCGGGTCGTTGGGGTGCAGGTCGTCGCGGCCGGAGTACGGGCTGCCCGGCCAGTACGGACGGGTCGGGTCGAGTTCGGCGACGATGCCGGGCAGCACATCGAGGTAGTAGCCGAGCCCCCAGGTGCGTCCGTCGAGGATCTCCTGCCAGCCCCAGTCGTGCCAGCCCCAGATGTTCTCGTTGTTGCCGGTCCACAGCACCAGGCTGGGGTGCGGGGTGAGCCGGGCGACCTGGTAGCGGGCCTCGGCGGCCACTTCACCCGCGATCGGCTCCTCCTCCGGGTACGCGGCGCAGGCGAACAGGAAGTCCTGCCCCACGAGCAGACCCTGCTCGTCGGCGAGGTCGTAGAAGTCCTCGGATTCGTAGCGGCCGCCGCCCCAGATCCGCAGGAAGTTGACGCCGGCGTCGGCCGCCTGGGCGAACCGGTGGGCGTAGCGGGCCCGGTCGACCCGGGTGGGGAACGCGTCGTCGGGGATCCAGTTGACGCCCCGGACGAAGACCGGCATCTCGTTGACGACCAGGGTGAACGCGCTGCCGGCGGCGTCGGCGGTGGTGTCGAGGCGGACCGACCGGAAGCCGATCAGTCGCTGCCAGGTGTCGAGTGTGCTGCCGTCGGCCCGGTGCAGGGTGACGTCGAGGGCATGGCGGGCGGGTTCGCCGTACCCTCGGGGCCACCACAGCTCGGGCTCGGCGACGGTGAGGGTTACGACGGCGCTGCGCTGCCCGGCGGGGACGACCGCTTCGGCGCGGGCCCCTGCGACGGCGGCGACCACGGTCAGCGGGGCGTCGGCACCGTCGGCGCGGTCGACGTCGACGTGCACCTCGACCCGGCCCTGCGCCTCGCCGGTCGGGCCGCCGGTGTGGTCGACGGTGACCAGGGGGCGGACGGTGGCCAGCCGGGCGACGCTCCAGGCGTGCAGGCCGATCTCCTGCCAGATGCCGGCGGTGACCAGGTTCGGGCCCCAGTCCCAGCCGAAGTTGCAGGCCATCTTGCGGATGAAGTTGAACGGTTCCGGGTAGGCGTTGGGCCGGTCGCCGAGCCGGTCGCGGACCGCTTCGGCGTGCCGGTACGCGGAGTCGAACCGTACCCGCAGGGTGTTGCGCCCGGGGCGCAGTGCCGTACGGACGTCGAACCGGTAGCCGCGGTGCATGTTGGCGGTGCGGCCCAGCTCGACGTCGTTGAGGGTGACGGTGGCGACGGTGTCGAGGCCGGCGCAGACCAGGTCGACCCGGTGGTCACCCGGGTCGACCCAGTCGAACGTGGTCTCGTAGACCCAGTCTGTCCGGCCGATCCACGACAGCCGGGTCTCGTTGTCGTCGAGGTAGGGGTCGGGGATCAGGCCGGCGGCGAGCAGGTCGGTGTGGACGCAGCCCGGTACGGCTGCGGGGACGCTGTGGTCGCCGACGCCGTCGGGTACGTCGGACCCGTCGGCCGGTCGTACGGTCCAGCCCTCGTGGAGCGGTCGTACGGAGTTCATGCCATACCTCACTAGTGCTGGATCGGGACTGGGCCACGGTACGGGTGCTCGCCGGGTCAGTTCTTGACGGCGCCTTCCATGATTCCCCGGACGATCTGCCGACCACCGATGAAGAGCATGATCAACAGCGGGATGGTCGCCACGAACGCACCGGCGAGCACCCGCCGGTACAGCACGTAGTTGCCGCTGGCCAGGTCGGACAGGGCCACCATCGACGTCGGGTAGTAGGTGCCGCCGAGGGTGATCAGCGGCCACTGGAAGTCGTTCCAGGTGGCCACGAAGGTGAGCAGGCCGAGCACCGCCATCGCCGGGCGGACCGCCGGCAGCACCACGCTCCAGTAGATTCGCAGCGTGGTGGCACCGTCGATCCGGCCGGCCTCGATCAGCTCGTCGGGCACCGCTTCGAGGATGAACTGCCGCATGTAGAACACGCCGAACGCGGTGACCAGGCCGGGCACGATGACCGCGACCAGGGTGCCGTTCCAGCCGAGTTCGCCCATCAGGATGTAGAGGGCGACGACGCCGAGCTGGTTGGGCACGGTGAGGGTGAGCACCACGACGACCATCAGCGCGTTGCGGCCGGCGAACCGCAGCTTGGCGAAGGCGAAGCCGGCCAGCGAGCAGAAGAACAGCACCGAGAACGTCACGACCGACGAGACGATGAAACTGTTGCCCAGCGACTGCGCGAAGTAGACGTTCTTGAGAGTGAAGACCTCGTTCAGGTTGGTGAGCAGCTGACCGCCGGGCAGCAGCTGCGGCGGGATCTTCGCCAGGTCGGCGTCGGTGCCGCTGGCGATCACCACCATCCAGTAGAGCGGGAACGCGGAGAACAGGATGACCAGGCTGAGGAACAGGTAGTTCCAGAAGCTGCCCGGCGTGCTGGCCGGGGCACGGCCGACGGTTCTACTGCTCACTTGCGGCCTCCGCCCAGCCGGTTGGCGACCAGCGCGTTGACGACCGCGATGATCACGATGATCAGGAACAGTGCCCAGGACATCGCGGCGGCGTACCCGAGGTTGAGGTCCTTCCAGCCGACCTTGTAGATCAGCTGGGCGATGGTCTGGAACTGGCCGTTGGACCCGCCGGTGGCGGCCTGCGAGTTCTGCTCGAACAGCATCGGCTCGGTGAACAGTTGCAGCCCGCCGATGGTGGACAGGATCACGGTGAAGACCACCACCGGCCGGATCATCGGCACGGTGATCCGCCAGAGCTGCCGCCACGGGCCGGCGCCGTCGACCGCCGCCGCCTCGTAGATGTCACGCGGGATCGACTGCATCGCGGCCAGGTAGATGAGCGCGTTGTAGCCGATCCACTTCCAGTTGACCATGGTGGCGATGGCGACCCACGACGCGGCCTTGCTGGACCGCCAGTCGATCGGCGCCTCGCCGCGTAGGTTCAGCACGTCGAGCACCCAGTTGGCGATACCGAAGTCGCGGGCGAAGAAGACCGCGAACAGCAGCGTCGACGCGGTGATCGGGGTGATGTACGGCAGCAGGATGCCGACCCGGAACCAGATCTGCGCCCGCAGCTTACGGTTCAGCAGCGACGCGATGACCAGAGCCAGGAACAGCTGCGGCACGGTGGAGAGCAGGAAGATGCCGAACGTGTTGTACAGCGCGTTCCAGAAGCTGTCGTCGGTGAACAGCCGCCGGAAGTTCTCCAGCCCGGCCCAGCCGGTCAGGTCGGCGTTGTCCAGCCGCCAGTGCCGCAGCGCCACCACGCCGTTGAAGATGATCGGGAAGAGCCCGAAGGCGATGAATAGGAGAAAAAACGGGGAGATCAGGATGTACGGCATGTACCGCATGTCGAAGCGGTGCATCCGGTTGCGCCAGGTCGGCTCGGGTGGTGGTGGTGCCGGTGCGGCGCGGGTTGCGGACATGGTTTGCCTCCAGGTTCAGCCGCACGCGCGGCTCGCGGCCTGCGAGCGGTTACGCGTTCGTCGCCTTTTCGGCTTCCGCGATGGCTTCCGTCCACGCCTCGTCGGGCTTGCCTTCCAGGTCACCGCTCTGCAGCCGGTTGAGGACGTTCTCCACCGCGACCCGGACGGGGCCGTTCTTACGGCCGAGGTACTGCGGGGTGAGGTTGGCGGCGGTGGCGGAGAAGATCTGGCCGACCGGCGCGTCGTTGAAGAACGGGTTGGAGAACTCGACGATCGCCGGGTCCTCGTAGAGCGCCGGCTGTGACGGCAGGTTGCCGACCTTCTTAAAGATCTCGATCTGCTGCTCGGGCTGGATCAGCCACTCCAGGAACTTGTACGCCTCGTCGACGTTGCCGCCCTGCGCTGGGATGGTCAGGAACGAGCCGCCCCAGTTGCCGCCGCCACCGGGGATGGCCGCCACGTCCCACGTGCCGGCGGTGTCGGGGGCGGTGTTCTGGATGTGGCCCATCATCCACGCCGGGCAGGCCAGCACGGCGAAGTCGCCGTTGACGAAGCCGTTGTTCCACTCCGGGGAGAAGGCGGCGAGGTTGGCCGACAGCCCGGCGCCGACGACGGCGGCGGCGGTGTCGAAGGCGACCTTCGGACCGCCTTGCATGGCCAGGTTGTCGCCGGTGTCGAAGAGGCCGACCGGCTGCTGGCCGAGCACCGGGTTGAAGATGTTGGTGGCCGAGTCGACGAACTTCTTGCCGCTGGCCGCGACGTACTCCTCACCGGTGGCGACGAACGACTCCCAGTCGGGCCACAGGGCGGAGACCTCGTCCCGTTCGGTCGGCAGCCCGGCCGCCGCGAACAGGTCGGTGCGGTAGCACATGGCCAACCCGCCGACGTCGGTGCCGAGGCCGATCTGGGTGGTTCCGTCGGCGGACAGGGTCTGCTGCCACTTCCAGTCGAGGTAGCGCTCCTCGTACTGGCCGGCGCCCTTGTCCAGCAGGTTGACGAACTTGTCGGCCTGCTCGCGGAACTGGACGACGAACCCTTCGTCGATGGCGGCGATGTCGGCGGCGCCGGACCCGGCGATCAGCTTCTTCTGCAGGTCCTCGTGCTGGGCGTTGTACTCACCGGAGTTGAGGTTGATCCGCACGCCCGGGTTCTCCGCCTCGTACGCGGCCTTGAGGTCGTCGAGGCCGAAGTCGCCCCAGAACGCGATGGTCAGGGTGGTGCCGCCGTCGTCGCTGCCGCCACCGGGTTCGCCGCTGCAGCCGGCGATCAGCAACGCGCCGGCGGCGCCGACCGCCGCCGTACGTGTCCAAGGGGCCCAACGCCGCTTCATCCCATCCTCCGAACACACTTGGAGACCCTCCAGACATCGAGGAGCATCGACTGAACCGGGTAAGTTAAGCCACCGTACGAGCGACGTCAACGCATGTCAATGGCTGGTTAACGCCGTAGCCAACCCGTAACCTCGGTGCCCTCGGACGGGGTGGCCGCTGGGCCCGGCCGACACCGGATATCGTTTCGGGCAGCAGACTTAACCGGGCAAGGCCAGCCGAAACGAACCCCGAAGGAGCGCCGCCGGTGAAACGGCCGACCATCGCCGACATCGCCCGCCGAGCAGGCGTCTCGAAGGGCGCCGTCTCCTACGCGCTCAACGGCCAGCCGGGAGTGTCCGAGGCGACCCGGCAGCGGATCCTCGCCATCGCCGCCGAGATCGGGTTCAACCCCAACAGCGCCGCCCGCGCCCTGTCCGGAGCCACCGCCAACGCAGTCGGCCTGGCGCTGAGCCGCCCGGCCCGGATCCTCGGTATCGAGCCGTTCTTCATGGAGCTGATCAGCGGTGTCGAGGCCGAGTTGTCCGCCCGGTCGTACGCGCTGACCCTGCAGGTGGTAGCCGACACCGAGGCCGAGATCGCGGTCTACCGGCGCTGGTGGGGTGAGCGCCGGGTGGACGGCGTGTTCCTCTGCGACCTTCGGGTCGACGACGACCGGGTGCCGGCACTGGAGACGCTGCAACTGCCAGCGGTGGTGATCGGCGGCCCTGACCACACCGGCTCGCTGCCGAGCATCTGGTCCGACGACGCGTCGGCCCTGGTCGAGACGGTCGAGTACCTGGTCGCGATGGGGCACCGCCGGATCGCCCGGGTCGGCGGCCTGCCCGGACTACTGCACACCGAGATCCGCGCGGACGCGTTCACCGACGTCTGCCGCCGACTCGGCCTGAACCAGTGCGTCACGGTGCCGTCCGACTACACCGGAGAGGAGGGCGCGCGGGCGACCCGGCGGCTGCTCAGCACCGCGGCCCGCCCCACCGCGATGATCTACGACAACGACGTGATGGCGATCGCCGGCCTGGCGGTGGCCCAGGAGATGGGGCTGGCCGTGCCGGGTGACCTG
This sequence comes from Micromonospora sp. ABR4_055, assembly GCF_056160425.1. NCBI lineage: Bacteria > Bacillati > Actinomycetota > Actinomycetes > Micromonosporales > Micromonosporaceae > Micromonospora > Micromonospora sp. ABR4_055. The sequence goes on along the minus strand of NZ_JBSWXD010000098.1, from coordinate 9,816 downwards.
TCGATCGTGGCCTGGGACGACTCGCCGCTGTGCCGGCTGGTGCATCCGCCGCTGACCGCGCTTGGCCGCGACATCCCGGCGTACGGTGCACACGCCGCGCGGCAACTGCTGGCGACGATCGCCGGTGAGCCGACGCAGGCGTACCAGGACGAGACGCCGCACCTGACCCCGCGGGGCAGCACCGCACCGCCACGTAACGGACAGTGAACCGGTTAAGTTTCCGAAACCTTGACGGCGCAAACACCAACAGATCTCGCCGCGTACCGTCAGGGTCTGCCCGACCCGCCGACCACCGCGGGTTATGCTCGGACCGGTCACGCGACTGGCGCAGCGAAGGTGGAACCGACCACCGGGGAGCGACCACCGACGTGCGCCGCGCGCCTGGGTGCACCGTCGACGGCACCGTCATGCCCGGGTCGCCCCGGCCGGCGGAGCCGCCCGACCCCAGGAGGGCACGTCGTGCACGTACCGCAGATCCCGCAACTGACCGCCACCGACCCCGAGCTCGCCGCCCTCGTCGAGGGTGAGGCCCGCCGCCAGCACGACAAGCTGCGCATGATCGCCTCGGAGAACTACGTCTCCGCCGCCGTGCTGGAGGCCAGCGGCACGGTGCTGACCAACAAGTACTCCGAGGGCTACCCGGGCCGGCGCTACTACGAGGGCCAGCAGTTCGTCGACCCGATCGAGACGCTCGCCGTCGAGCGGGCCAGGACGCTGTTCGGGGCGGCCCACGCCAACGTCCAGCCGTACTCGGGCTCCCCCGCCAACCTCGCCGTGTACCTCGCCTTTCTCTCCCCCGGCGACACCGTGCTGGGGATGTCGCTGCCGATGGGCGGGCACCTCACCCACGGCTGGTCGGTGTCGGCCACCGGCAAGTGGTTCAACTCGGTCCGCTACAACGTCTCCCGCGACACCGGCCGGATCGACTTCGACGAGGTACGTGACCTGGCCCGCCGCGAACGGCCGAAGGTGATCTTCTGCGGCGGTACGGCGGTGCCGCGGACCATCGACTTCCCGGCCTTCGCCGAGATCGCCCGGGAGATCGGCGCGGTGCTCGTCGCGGACATCGCGCACATCGCCGGCCTGGTCGCCGGCGGCGCGCACCCCTCGCCGATCGGCCACGCCGACGTGGTCACCACCACCACCCACAAGACGCTGCGCGGCCCGCGCGGCGCGATGATCCTCACCACCGAACAGCACGCCGCCGCGATCGACAAGGCAGTCTTCCCCGGCCTGCAGGGCGGCCCGCACAACCACACCACCGCCGGCATCGCCGTCGCGTTGCGCGAGGCCGACACCGACGACTTCCGCCGGTACGCCCACCAGGTGGTCGCCAACGCGAAGGCGCTGGCCGCCGCGCTGGTCGACCGGGGCTTCGAACTGATCTCCGGCGGCACCGACAACCATCTGATCCTGGCCGACCTGACCGGCAAGGGCGTCGCCGGCAAGCCGGCCGCGCAGGCGCTGGACCGGGCCGGGATCGAGCTGAACTACAACACGGTGCCGTACGACCCGCGCAAGCCGTTCGACCCGTCCGGCATCCGGCTGGGCACCGCCGCGCTGACCACCCGCGGTCTGACCGAGGTGCAGATGCCGCAGGTCGCCTCCTGGCTGGACGACGCGGTGACCGCGGCGGTCAAGGACGACGGCGCCGCCCTCGACCGGATCGCCGGGGAGGTCGCCGACCTGCTCGCCGGCTACCCGATGCCCGGCTACGCGGCCTGACCTGCGCCCATCCGCGTCTGACCTGCGCCGATCGGGTCAGTGCGACGGGGTGGGGAAGTCGGCGATGTACGCCTCGGTCCGCTCCGCAGGTGCGGGGCGGACCAGGGCGTACCCCTGACCGAACCGGCAGCCGGCCACCTGCGCCTGGCTCACCTGCCCGTCCGTCTCCAGCCCTTCAGCAACGATTTCCAGCCCGAACCGCCGGCCGAGCCCAGCCACCGCCTCCAGCATCGGGTGGACGCTGTCCGGGCCGGCACCGGCGCCGGCGACCAGCGACCGGTCGATCTTGACGACGTCCAGCGGCAGCCGCCGCAGTTGGGCGATCGACGCCTGACCGGCGCCGAAGTCGTCCAACGCGATCCGCACCCCGTGCGCCCGCAGGTTCGCCAACTGCGCGAGGATCTGCGGATTCTCGGCGGCCGCCAACTCCTCGGCGACCAGCGACTCGGCCACCTCGACGACGAGCCGCTCCGGCCCGACACCCTGTGCGGCCAGCATGGCCAACAGGTCGGCTACGAAGGTGGTCGCGGCCAACTCGGCCGGGGCGACGTTGACCGACAGCCACAGCCCGTGCCCCTCCCGTGACCAGGACGCCAACTGCCGGCAGGCGGTGGCCCGCGCCCACCGGCCGATGTGGCCCAGCAGCGACAGTTCCCGGGCCACGGCGAGCAGCTCGGCCGGCAGCACCGTGCCGAGCACCGGGCTGCGCCAGCGCAGCAGCGCCTCGACCCCCACCGGTTTGCCGTCGACCAGGTCCACCACCGGCTGGTACACCACGTCCAACTCGCCCCGCTCGGCCGCACCCGGCAGCTCCCGCTCCAGATCCAGCCGCCGAACGAGCTGTTGCTCCAGGTAGGAGTCGTACCACTCGACCCGGTTGCGACCGAGCTGGCGGGCCCGGCGGCGAGCCAGATCCGCCCGGCGCAGCACATCGTCCGCCCCGGCGCCGCCGGCCACCTCGGCCATGCCGATGCTGGTCTGCAGCGCAACCACCGCGCCGGGCAGCTGGCACGGCTCGCGCAGCGCCGCGACCAGCCGCGCCCCGGTGCCGTACGCCAGCATCGGGCCGGCGACGGTGATCACCGCGAACTCGTCGCCGCTGAGCCGGGCGACCACATCGTCCGGCTCCACTGTGTCCCGCAGCCGCCGCCCCACCTCGACCAGCACCGCGTCGCTGGCCTCCCGCCCGTACTGCTCGTTGACGCCGACCAGGCCGTGCAGGTCGATGATCAGCAACGCACCGGGGTGGCCGGGCAGGTCCCGCTGGTTGGCGATCTGGCGCATCAGCTCCCGGCGGTTCGCCAACCCGGTCAACTGGTCGGTGAAGCCGAGCTTGTACAGCCGCCGCTCCAGGTGCACCCGCTCCCCCACGTCGCGTACGTGCACCACGAGCGCTCCGACCTCAGGCACCGTCCGCTGATCGGACACGGTGGACTCGGTGTCCCGCCACCGGCCGTGGCCGTCCCGTAGCCGGGCGGTGACCAGCGGGGTCCGGCCGGTCGGTACCAGCCGGCCGGTCACCACCCCGGTCAGCACCATGATCACCTCGGGGACGTCCTCGGGATGCATCAGCTCGATGAACGGTCGGCCGAGCACCTGCGCGTCGGCCAGCCCGAACAGCCGGGCGGCGGCCGGTGACTGCCACCGCACCCGCAGGTCGTCGCCGAGGGTCAGGGTGAGATCGTTGCCGCCGGAGACCAACGACCGGAAGTGCGCCTCCTGGATGCTCAGTCGCCGGGCGTAGGACCGCACGTCGGCCGCGGCCATCATCTCCCGGATCACCAGCGTCGGGATCACCGCGAGGCCGAGCAGGACCGACGTACGGTCGAACGACCCCTGGGCCGCCACGTGGTATACGGCCGCCAGCGCGGCCACCACCGCCGGAACTGTCACCAGTGGATACGCGGTGAGCCGGCCGCGCACCGGGGTGACCGGCCGCGAACCCGCGCGCTGCGCCCGCTGCGCCCCGATGACCAGCAGCAGCATGCCGCCGAGCGCCGGGGCCATCGCCAGGCACCAGAGCCAGCCCGCGGTGCCGTACGCGAAACAGACCGTCGGGGCGGCCAGTCCGATGAGCACCGCGCCGGAGCCGCCGCCGCAGTACAGCACCGCCGGGCGTTGCCGCCATACCGCCAGGGCGGTGACCGCGATGATCGATCCGGCCCCGATCACGCTCAGCTCGACGAAGAGCACGGCCGACGGCACGGTGTCGACCGGCGACAGCAGCCATCCGGCGAAGATCAGACTGATCCCCAGGCTCAGCCCGTCGACCACCCGCCGAAGGCGCAGCCGCCAGGTCTCGGCGATGCCCGGCAGCAGCAGAATCGCCGCGAGGTGACCGGCCAGGGCGAGGATGAGCCCGCTGAGCGCCAGGCCGGTCCGGGCCGCCGGCGGGCTGAAGGCGGCGACGCAGACTGCGGTGGCGCCGCCGACGCTGGTCACGGCGAGCAGGCCGGTTCCGCGACAGTCCCGGTATTCCCCGGTACGGGCGTGCGCGGTGACGGCCATCCGCGACAGCCGCCAACCGGGCATGCCGACGCCGAACAGCACCGCGCCGAGCACCGCGACCGGGACGGTCAGCAGGCCAACGGTGCCTGCGGTCAGCAGCAGCGCGGCGGCGCCGACCTGTGCGGGCAGGGTCCAGCCGGGGGGTTCGGCCCGGTGGGGGCGGGGACGGGTACGGGGTGGTTCGGGGAACGCCTCAGGCACGGTGGCCGTCGCCTCCACGGAAGGGGTCGGGGCACAGCTGGGCCGGGTCGGCCCTCTGTGCCGGTCACAACGAACCAGCCTGGCGCCGGGTTACGGGGCGGTCACCGAAGATTTCCGTCGGATTTCCGCCCCGGTGTACCCGGCCGGGTCTCGCGGCGCGCACCCGCCGGTGCCACCTGGCCTACCCGGCAGCCGACACTCACCGGCAGGATGCCAGGATTGTCGGATGAGTCGCAGGGTAACTGTCCGGTTCCGGCCGCACCAGGCGATCATGCTGGCGGCGGTGATCGCGTTCGTCGGGTCGCTGCCGCTGGCCGGTGCCCGCTGGTATCTGCTGCCGGTCCTGCTGCTGCCGCTGGCGATCGCGATCTGGGCGGTCCGCTCCGGAACCGATGCCGACCCGGCCGGGCTCCGGGTGCGGGCACTGATCGGCCAGCGCCGGATCGGCTGGTCGCGGGTGGCCGAGCTCGCGCCCGACCCGCAAGGCCGGGCGGTGGCCCTGCTCACCGACGGCGAGCAGGTACGGCTGCCCGCTGTGCGGGCAGCCGACCTGCCCCGGCTGATCGCTGCCAGCGGACAACCGCTGGCCCCGGCGACACCACCGCCAGCGGCACCACCGACCGACGAACCGGCCACGCCGACTCAATAGCCGTCCACCACCACGTTGTCCAGCGGCTCGCCCGCGACCAGCCGGGTGACCTGCCGACCTGCCAGGGCGTACGCGCGGGGCAGCAGACCGCGTACCGACCCGGCGATGTGTGGACTGATCACCACGTTCGGAAACCTCCATAGCGGATGGTCTGCGGGCAGCGGTTCGGGGTCCGTCACGTCGAGTACCGCGCAGATCCGGCCGGTCGACAGCTCGGCGGTGAGCGCCGTGGTGTCGACCACCGGGCCACGGGCGGCGTTGACGAGCAGCGCACCGTCACGCATCGCGGCCAGCGTGGCCGCGTCGACCATCCCCCGGGTCCGGTCGGTCAGCGGAACGATCAGCACCACGATGTCGGCGTACGGCAACAGGGCTGGCAGCTCGTCGACGCCGTGCACCTGTTCCGCCGGCCGGGCGGTACGAGCCACCAGTGTGAACTCCACCTCGAACGGGGTCAGTCGGGCGCGCAGCGCGGCACCGATCGATCCGGCACCGACGATGAGGACCCGCTTGCCGGCCAGCTCGTCGGTCGGGGCGAACCGCTCGTACGACCATTCCCCTCGGGTCTGGGCCCGGATGAAGCCGGCGAAATCGCGGACGTGGGTGAGGATCGCGGCGGCAATCCACTCCGCCGTCGACGAGTCGTGCACCCCGCGCGCGTCGCAGAGCGTCAAATGCTGCGGCAGCCGCCCCACCCAGGCATCGGCACCCGCGGACAGCAACTGCACCACCTGAAGGTCCGGCATCTTGCCGGCCAGCTCCGCCGCTCCGGGCCGGGCCAGGAACGGAGGCACCCAGAACCGCACGCCGGCGGGGTCGGACGGCAGCTGAGTGATGTCGGCGGCGACCTCGACGGTCACCTCGTCAGGCAGCCGGCCGAGTAGTTGTCGGCCGTGTGCGTGGGGGATCCAGACTTTCACCGGTCCGACGATAGCGGGCCTTCCGGGTCCGGCCCGCCCAGGCCGGACATCACATGATCATCCGGTACGAGGCCCCGCAAGGCAGCGGCTCACTACTTGCGAGTATGTTACTCGTTCGACGCCGCCTTGTCGATCAGACCACATCGTTCAATGTTCTTGTTCGAATCCTGGCTCCCGGATGCACGCCTTACGACGGCACGGGTGAACGGGCAGGAAAGTGGCACGGCGGTCAGGCCGGTTCGTAGGTCATGCAGTCGGCCGTCTCCCGGCTCGGCCCGACCCGGATCGCCGGCGCCCGACACTCCAGCTCGGCATTGAACCGGCAGTCGGCACGCTTGCAGGCGCCAACCTGGGCGATCACCGCGTCGAGGCCACCCTTGGACGAGATGTCGAAAAAGGTGGTGCAGCTGGCGCTGTCCGCCTCGGTGCCGATCGTGATGGCGAAGGCGTGACAGCCCTCGTGCTGGTTGTACGCGCACTCCACGGCGGTGCACTCCTGCACCCGGGGCATCTCCATCATCGCGGTCATGGTGGTCCTCCTAGCTCGGCAGCATCCGGCAGTGGCGTCGTCGTCACTGTGGAGAACTGTAGTCCACTACGACAGAATATATGGCGCGTATTCAATTCTCGCAATTTTGGAAACCCTTACCTAACACCGCCCGATGCCATTTGGCTACCCTTACCTAAGTGCTCCGGGGATGCCGTCGGATGCGGATGTCCGGCAGCGGGCTAGTCTGGTGCGGGTGAACGCTTGCCCGCCGTACCGCCGCTCGTCGCGCCGCCCTACCGCCGCGACCACAGCGACCGCCGCCGCCAGCCTGACCGCCCTGCTGCTCGCCGGCGGCTGCGCGTTCGGCGAGCCGGAGCCGGACCAGGCCGGCGCGCCCCCAACTTTCCCCGCCCCGACCGAGACACCGACCGGCGGCGGCGTCGATCAGCAGGTGGCCGTCACCGTGCTGGCCAGCGGACTGGCGGTGCCGTGGGGGGTGACGTTCCTGCCGGACGGTGCCGCGCTGGTCACCGAACGGGACAGCGCCAGGATTCTGCAGGTCGGGCCCGGTTCGACCCCGGACGGGCTGGACGTCACCGAGGTGCAGATCATCGACCAGGTCGACGGCGGCGGTGAGGGCGGGCTACTCGGCATCACCGTCTCCCCCGAGTACGCCACCGACGAGACGGTGTTCATCTACTACTCCACCGCCGAGGACAACCGGATCGCCCGGCTGACCCTGGGCGGCGAACCGGAACCGATCGTCACCGGCATTCCGCTCTCCGGCATCCACAACGGCGGCCGGCTCGCCTTCGGGCCGGACGGCTTCCTGTACGCCACCACCGGTGACGCCTCGGACACCGGCCTGTCCCAGGACCAGGAGAGCCTCGGCGGCAAGATTCTGCGGATGACAACGGACGGCGAGCCGGCCCCCGACAACCCGTTCCCCGACTCGCTGGTCTGGTCTCTGGGCCACCGCAACGTGCAGGGCATCGCCTGGGACGCTCAGGACCGGCTGTACGCCACCGAGTTCGGCCAGAACTCCTGGGACGAGATCAACCTGATCGAGCCGGGCGAAAACTACGGTTGGCCACAGGTCGAGGGTGAAGGCGGGGACGGACAATTCGTCGACCCGCTGGTCGTCTGGCCGACCGAGGAGTCCTCCTGCTCAGGGGCGGCCGTGGTGGACCGGATCCTCGCCGCCGCCTGTCTGCGCGGCGAGCGGCTGTGGCTGGTCGAGCTGACCGAGTCAGGTACGGTGTTCGGTCAGCCCCGCGCACTGCTCACCGAGGAGTACGGTCGACTGCGCACCATCGTACAGGCACCAGACGGCTCGGTCTGGGTGACCACCTCGAACCAGGACGGCCGGGGCGAACCGGCCCCGGAGGACGACCGTATCCTGCGGCTGGTCTTCGCCGACGGCGGAGCCGGGCGCAGCTGACCCACCAGCCTCCCCACCTTCGATCAGACAGGCATGATCTCAGCATGAGCGACGAGCAAACGGCCGACCGGGGCCGCGCCGGCCAGCAGCCGGGTCGTTCCGGACGGTGGCCGGCGCGCGCCGGGCGACGGCTCGGCTCGGTCAGCCGTACCGCTGGTCGCGGATTCGGGCGGGCCGCCCGGTCACGGGCGACCCGGCGGATCGGCGTGGCGCTCGCGGTCGTCGCGGTGAGTCTGGCCGGGGTCGTCATCGGAGTCCTGCTCGGGGCCCGTGCCGACGTCGACATCGGCCCGTTCCGGGCCGAGATGTCGGTGACTCCCGCGGTGGACGGCGGCACCACCATGGCCATCCCGCCGCTCGGCGCGCTGCACGTGGACAGCCACGAAGGGCCGGTCCAGCTCTCCATCCGGCTCGGCTCCCTCGACCAGGTCCGCACCCTCGCCCTGCTCGACGACCCGAATGCGATCACCCGGGCCAGTCACACCGTGGTCAGCGACGTCACCGAGGGTGTACTGCGTCTCGGAATCCGTACCATCGCCGTCGCCGTCCTGACCACGTTGGTCCTCGCCGCGCTGATCTTCCGCGACACCCGCCGGGTCGCCTGGTCCGGCACCCTGGCGCTGCTGATCACCGGCGGCAGCATCGGCGTCGCGGCGGCGACCATCCGACCGGAGGCGATCGAGGAGCCACGGTACGAGGGCCTGCTGGTCAACGCCCCGGCGGTGGTCGGTGACGTGCAGCGCATCGCCACCAACTACAGCCAGTACGCCGAGCAACTGCAGCACATCGTCAGCAACGTCAGCCGGATCTACACCACCGTGTCCACGCTGCCCGTCTACCAGGCGGCCGAGGGCAGCACCCGGGTACTGCACGTGTCGGACATGCACCTCAACCCGACCGGCTGGCCGGTGATCCGCACCGTGGTCGAGCAGTTCGACATCGACGTGGTGATCGACACCGGGGACATCACCGACTGGGGCAGCGAGCCGGAGGCGAACTACGTCGCCCCGATCGCGCAGTTGGAGGTGCCGTACGTCTACATCCGGGGCAACCACGACTCGATCCGCACCCAGGAGGCGGTAGCCGGCCAGCCGAACGCGGTCGTGCTCGACAACGAGGTCACCGAGGTGGCCGGGCTGACCATCGCCGGCATCGGCGACCCCCGGTTCACCCCGGACAAGCAGACCAGCCCCGCTGACGGTGGTCTGTCCAAGCCGGCCACCGACCAGGTGATCGGGGTCGGCGAGCAGCTCGCCGCGACGATCCGGGGCACCGGCGAACCGGTCGACATCGCCCTGGTGCACGACCCGGTGTCCGCCGGCCCGCTGTCCGGCACCTGTCCGCTGGTGCTGGCCGGGCACACCCACAACCGGGAGGTCCGGATGCTCGCCGAGATTCCCGGCGAGCAGCCGACCCGGCTGATGGTGGAGGGTTCGACCGGCGGGGCCGGACTGCGCGGCCTGGAGGGCGAGGAGCCGACGCCGCTGGCCTTGACGGTGCTGTACTTCGACGCCGAGCGCCAGTTGCAGGCGCACGACGATATCCGGGTCGGCGGCACCGGCCAGGCGCAGGTCACTCTGGAACGGCACGTCATCGCCGGCGCGGAACCGGAGCCAGACCCGTCGCCATCGCCGATTCCTACCGCCGGTCCGTCCGCGACCCCGACTACCACTCAGTCCGCGACCCCGGCACCCAGCCCGTCCTGAGCCCGCGCCCACCCCCGGCAGAGCCTCACCGGCACCCCGGCCCGCGCCGCCAGCCAGGATCGCGCGGCCTATTCGTTTGGGCCTGAGCCTCGATCCACCGACGCGGTTGCCGCTGAATGTTGGTTGATCATTTCTGTATTGGGTGGTGCGGCGGGCGTGAGGGAGTCGCCGATCAC
>NZ_JBSWXD010000097.1:0-24771 GCF_056160425.1 Micromonospora sp. ABR4_055 | reverse complement strand
GGATAAGATCGTCGGCAGCGTCAGATGTGGATAAGAGACAGGCCCACGCGTACGCCGCGTTATCGACGGTGAGTGCCGGCGTCAGTTGGCGCTGCCGCCGGATCCGGTGCCCTTGCCGGGCTTGTTCCCGGCCGTCGTCGCACCAGTGGATCCGGGCGAGGAGGCCGTGCCCATTCCAGCGTCGGCGAGACTGCTGTCGGGGGTGGTGAGGTGATCGTGGCCGTTGAGGCGTTCGCCCAGCCGGGTGTGGCTGAGCCGCTCCCGGCCCTCCGCGTAGATCCGGTTGGCCTGAGCCTGCGCCACCCCGGCGGCCTCCTGCACCGTCGGGTGGTCCATCACCTTGCGTGCGTTGAATACCAACTCGTCGTACTTCTCCCGGCCGGCGCGGGCGCCCAGGACGAAACCCACGGCGACCCCGCCGATGAACCAAAGTTTTCCGCGCATGGCGGCTCCTTCCGTACCTGACCCGGTGTACCCGTCGGCCGTCAGTCCGGTTCGGTGCCGGCTGGCCGATGAGCGACCCGGTCGTGCCTTCGTCATCTGTCCGGTGCTGTCTACCCATCCTGCTCCCTTCTCACGCGTCAGCACAGGCAACTCGGTCTTTTGTCCGTTTCAGTACGCTCCTGATCGGAGGTCGACCGGCCGGTCCGGGGCCGTGGACCCGGTCGGTCCGGGACGGCGAACCCGGTCGCCCATCCGGCGGTGGCGTCCTGTACTCTTGTCCCGTCGCCAGGCGTCCGGAGAGATCCGCTGCCGGCTACACAGCGGTCCCCCGTAGCTCAATTGGCAGAGCAGCCGGCTGTTAACCGGCAGGTTTTTGGTTCGAGTCCAAACGGGGGAGCTTCTACGGATGGCCGTCTCATCGAACGGGCCGATCGGATCGGTGGCCGGGTAGCCACCGACATCACCGCCTCGACCTGCGCTTCTTCACTCCTGTTGTGCTGGTCCGGCGAGCCGATGACACGGTACGGCCGGCGCACCCGTTGCGGCGGAGACCAGCGCTGTGGACGAGTTGCGGCGAGCCGGACTCTCCGCCCGACCTGGAAACGTCGAATCATGTCGTCGCGATGATTCTGCGATCCTTCGCCCGGGGTCAGATCGGGGTGCCGGCCGCCGGAACGGCCGACCTGCCCCGTGCCGTCGCCGGCCTCTTGCCACCCGCCCAGCTGCGGCTGGCGACGCGGCGTTGCATCGCCGTCGGTCCTGACCAGAGGTCGAGGCCGGTTTCGGACCAGACGACAGCCCTGGTTTCGGACCAGAGGTCGGCGCCGGCACCCGGGCTCTCGCTACGGTGCCGGCGCTGACCTTCGGGCCCTGGGGTCACATCGGGGTCAGCGGGTCAGACCCGGCTGGCCGGCGTCGCCCGCTCGGCGGACGCGCTGGCCGCTGGAACCCGCCGGGCGACGATGAAGCCGAAGACAGCGGCGGTGAAGAACATGACGAAGCCGTACGTGACCGAGGGCATCGCCATCTCCGTGTTGCCGAGGAGCGAGGGGGTCATCGCGATGGTGATCGACAGGCTGGCGTTGTGCAGGCCGATCTCGAAGGCGGAGGCGATCGACTCGCGTTCGCCGACCCGGAACAGCCGGGGGCCGAAGTAGCCGATCGTCATGCTGAGCAGGTTGAACAGCACGACGGCGAGGATGATCTCGCCAAGGACGTCGAACACCTCTTCGCCGAGACCGGCGATCACGCTGGCGATCATCATCAGCAGCACGAGGACGGACAGCACCTTGACCGCGCGCTCCAACCGGATCGCGAGGCCGGTGAACCGCCGCCGGACCGCCATGCCGATGGAGATCGGGATCAGCACGAGGGCGAACACCTGAATCACCTTGTCGAACTGGAGCCCGATCGAATTGTCCGACCCCATGAACCCGGCGACGGACAGGTTGACGATCACCGGCAGGGTGAACAGCGCCAGCACCGAGTTGACTGCGGTGAGCGAGATGTTCAGCGCCAGGTCACCTTTGAACAGGTGGCTGTACAGGCTCGCCGTACTGCCGCCCGGTGAGGCGGCGAGCAGCATCATGCCGACCGCCAGTTCGGGGCGTAGGCCGAGGACGAAGACCAGACCGAGGCAGAGCGCCGGCAGCACCAGCATCTGGCTGACCAGGCAGACCACCATGGCTCGCGGGTATCGCAGAACCCGGCGGAAGTCCTCCATTGTCAGGGTGAGCCCAAGTCCGAGCATGATGATCGCCACGGCGATGGGAAATAGGAGAACCACCGTATCGTTGCTCATGGTAAGCCTGCTTTCCGATTGGAATGAAGTGCATGGATCTTTACATTGCCGATCGGTCGGCTGCTTCTTCCTGGTTGCTGGATCCCTGGAGGCCGCCATCCTGACCGGCATGGTTCCTCCGGTCGCCGAGTCGGGTAGATTGCGGTGAGTCACCAATGGTTGGCGAAATATTCGCTGGCCGGGCCGATTCTGGCGGTGTCTTGAACCATTGGCGATCACGGAACGTGCCCAGAGTATGGGTCAATGGCCTATCGGGTCCGCCCGGCCAGCAGCATGCGACACGGCAACGGCAGGACTGCGCAGACGCCGGTCGCCCAGAATCCGGCACCCCGTCGGGTGGTGAGCGAGGAAACGGTCATTCGCGGTGGCGGCCGGTACTTCCTCAACTGGCCGAAGCACGTGGCGCGCGTCAACGCACCGACGTGGACGGCGTGATCGAGGTGACCACGCGCTACGCCGTCGCGGTGCGTCGGTCCGCGCCGTTCCGGCAGTTCCTCGCCGACGAACCCGGGACGGCGGCCCGGGTGCTCTTCGCCGAGCCGGGCAGGGTGCACCGGCGATTCATCCGTGCCCAGGTGGACATCTTCGTCGACGTGCTCGGCCCTGATCTGGCCAACCACGCCGCACCGGAGTCGCTGGCGTACCTCTACATCCGGATCGTCGAGCCCGCCATCTACGCGGAGTTGCTCACCGGCCGGCAGCCGGACCTCGACCTGCGGGGCGGGGCGGCGGGCAGAGAAATTGCTCGTAGCGGGTGTCGTCGTCGACGAAGCGCTTCAGCCAGGCCACGCTGAACGACGAGATGGTAGTGTTCGGAATGTTCGGAATGTTCGGAATGGCTAGCGTTGTTGAGCTCCAGATATGCCTTGTCCAAATCGGATGGAAGGCTTTCGAAGAATGGTTCGGAATGGAATCGTACCGAGGCGATCGTGTCTCGTTCGGTGCCGATCACCATATTGAATACAATGAACCCTTGTGATGCCAGCCGGGGTCCCAACCAGGCCATGCTCGACCGAGACGCGGTGAAGCCGGGGGCGCCGCCACTCCACCGAAGGTGCCTTCGTCGCCACTGGTCGGGAAGTAGATCGTGCCGCCGCCGAACCCGCTGGCATCGCGCGACGACACCGTCACCTGGGACGTCTCGAACGGGCCCCGGGCAGCGGCGAGACTGGACGCGTTCGGTGCCGGACCCCGTTCGAACGGGTTCTTGGCGGCGCTCGCGTTCGGGATCAACGTGAGCCCGGCGACCGCCAGCAATGCGGCCGTCGCCGCAGCGAGCACGCCCCGAACCCGACGCCGGCTGCGGTCCGGCCGAGCCGACCGGTGTGTGGAGCGCCGGGCGGGCGGATACGCGCGATCACGGCTGAGCGAATGTGCGGATTGCCGGGCTGCGGGCGCCGGGTCTTCGGACTCAGAGAACGACGGATGCATCTGTCCTCCCACTGGGATACGGGAGTCACCGCGCGGTCACCGGGGCGCCGTCCGGTTCGCGTCGCCGGACAAACGGGCGGTCGCGACGACCGTCGGTGACGATGGATACCTGCGCGCGCGATGAGGCAGCCGAACTGCTGGTGGTGATGCCCGACGGCGAGCTCCACCGAGTGCCGTTCGCCGCCCTGCGGTCCGGTCCGGGTGAGTCCCTCGTCGACCGGTGGCCGGTCACCGTGATGCCCTCCGTCACGCTCGTCGCCGAGTTGACCGGCCTACCGGTGCCGCCAACCTCATGATCGCGCTGCCCGGGATACTCCGTACCGGGTGCCGGTGGGGGAGGCGATGCGGCGGGCGATACGGCAATCGCGCGACGACGGATCACCGTTGCGCCACAGGGCGTCGTTCGCGGTGGCCGGTGCCGGCTGGGCCGCGTCGACCGCGTCGGTCACTGCAGCCGACCGGCGTGGGCGAGGGCGGACGGGGTGAGCCGACCGACGATGGCCGGGGCCTCCCGGACGAGGGTGTCGTCGTCCACGGCCTCCACCATGAACCGGGCAAAGTCGATTCGCCGGGTCAGGTTGCTGGCCAACACTGGGTCGCCCACGTGCCGGCTCCACACCGGCAGGCCCTGGCTGTCGCCTTCTTCGAGGTCGCTGCCGCGTACGACGGTCCAGTCGGCACCGCTGGCGAAGACCCGTCGGCAGGCCCGTACCTGGTCGTTGACGTCCACCACCCGCAGCAGCTTCGCCAGCCAGCCGAAGACCGCCGTGTAGAGCTTGAACCCTCGGGGGTAGACGTCCTGACCGTCGTTGCTGATGTGCCAACCGCAGGAGAAGATCAGCCGGGCACCGGGCTCGGCATGGTCGAGCACCGCCTGGGCGGTGCCCGAGGCGTAGTTCTGCACACCCCACGGCACCAGCACCGTGAGCACGGCGTCGCAGCCGCGCACCGCCTGGGCGATGACCGTATGGGAGTTGGTTGGCCCGGGGACCACGGTGATCCGTCCGTCGAACTCGGCCAGCTTGGGCATGCTCTTTTCCCGGCACACGGCGACGACCTCGTACCCACGCTCCAACGCGTGCCGCACCATGTATCGCCCGAGTTTCCCGGACGCCCCGACGACGCAGATCCGCCGGCCGGCACCTGGCTGGCCGACCCCGTCGGTGTCGACTGGTTCCATGGTCCTGCTCCCGTCTGTCGCTCCCCGAATCGCGTTCGGCTTACGCTGTAAGGTACAGCCTTGCGGTGTAAGGTTGTCAAGTAGTCCGAGAGGTGACAGCAGGAGGATCACGTGGTCACGGAGCCAGCCGACCCGCCCGCGAACCGGCGTACCGCGCTCAGCAAGGAGTTGGTGCTGCGCGAAGCGGTCGCGCTGGCGGACGAGGCCGGTTCGGGCGTGCCGAGCATGCGCCGGCTCGCGCAGCGGCTCGGCGTCGAGGCGATGTCGCTGTATCACCACTTCCGCAACAAGGACCTGATCCTCGACGGCATGGTCGATCTCGTCTTCGATGAGATCGAGCTACCGGCGGACGGAAACGACTGGTGCGCCGCGATGCGGGACCGAGCGGCATCGATGCGGGCGGCGCTGATCCGACACCAGTGGGCGATCGGTCTGATGGACTCCCGGACCAACCCCGGCCCGGCTACCCTTCGTCACCACGACGCAGTGCTCGGCTGCCTGCGCGCCAGCGGATTCTCCGTCGCTGGCGCGGCGCACGCGCTCTCCTTGCTGGACAGCTACGTCTACGGGTTCACTCTGCAGGAACTCAGCCTGCCGTTCACCTCGTCCGCCGAAGTCACGCAGGTGGCGGGCGCGATCCTGGAGCAACTGCCCCGCGACGAGTTGCCGCATCTCGCCGAGATGATTGTCCACCGGGCGCTGGCTCCCGGCTATTCCTATGCGGCCGAGTTCGACGTCGGACTCGACCTGATCCTCGACGGTCTGCAGCGGAGCCGGGAAAACTGGCGGTGACCCGTATGCGGGATCGCCCGGGCCGCCGGAGAGCAGGAACCGCTGGCCGCTGGCACCGGGCGTGGTCATGGCTAGCACGTGGGCGGCGGCGACGTTGCGCACGTCAACGAATGGATGTACAGCTCCGGCTAACCCGGCAAGCTGCCGTCCAGGCTGCGCTGCACGATGTGGTTGGTGCCGGAGATCTCCTAGCCGATCACTGGGCCGAGCACGGCGACCGGACACAGGGTGACCAGTTCCAAGCCGGTGTTTCCTCGGCGGCCGCGAAATCCCAGGCGTCACGTTCGGTGGGGGTCTTGCTCTGGCCGCCGGCAAGCCTCGCCGCCGGGTGCGCCGTCCGCGCAAGGAGATCGTTCCACCGCGTACGGCTCAGTTCTTGCCGATGTTGCCTTTCCTGCCTTCATCGAAGGCCGCTACCTGGATGTCCTTGCCGCTGATTCGCTGGCAACCTTCCTGTCACCGTGCCTGGTCGCTCGCGGTCCGGCCCCGCGCAGACGCGGTGGTGCTCCTGCTGCGTCCCCGTCCCTGGCAACACCGAGAATTGGATCTGGTTCGCGAAACGCTGCACCTGGTGGGGCGGGCGGGGCTCGAACCCGCGACCGAGGGATTATGAGTCCCCTGCTCTGACCGGCTGAGCTACCGCCCCGGCGATGGAATCTTATCCGGTCGGTGTGCGTGGTGACGGACCAGTGGCAACAAGGCGAATTTTCCCACTTCACCATGAAATGTGATGGTCAAGCGCTGGGTAGCCAACTGGCGCCTATGGGTGATGCTTGTTGCATCGACCGTCAGGCCGTACGGTGGGGAGGTTCCCTGGACCAGGACCGGAACAAAACGAGGATCACCCTGCTCCGCGTTGCTTTCGTGCTGCTGGCGGGGGTGTCGGCGATCCTGGGATTCGTCGGTTGCGCCGAGCTGCTCGTGGGCGAGCCCGGCGGCACGACCGCGCCGGTCGATGTTCTCTACTACACGTTGCAGCTCTTCGTCCTCGACGCTGACCAGCTCGCGGACCGGGCCGACCTGCCATGGCAGTTGCAGGTCGCCCGGTTCACCGCGCCGGCGGCAACCGTGTTCGCTCTCGTCGAGACCGCCCGGGTACTGCTGACCGGTTTGGTCGACAGCAGGCGGTCGCCCACCACCGTCGGCAGCACAGGGGTGGACAGCCAGTTCACCGTTGACATCCTCTCCGCCCTGAAGCTGAAGGACGGATATTCCCTCCACGCTGCGCGTGGAACACGCGGCGCCCGGGTGGGTTACCGCTTCACTGCGCGCCGCCGGGACGAGTCCCGGTCTTACGTGCGCTCGACGGTCGTTGAAGTCCGCCTGTCCGGCGGCCTTGATGTTGATGGCGGCGTTGATGTCCCGGTCGTGGTGACGGCCGCACGGGCAGTCCCACTCCCGGACGTTCAACGCGATCTTCTCGTTGATCCGGCCGCAGTCGCAGCACATCCGGGTGGACGGGAGCCACCGGTCCACCCGGGCGAACGCGCGCCTCGTGGCGCACCCGCTCCGCCGTGTCTCCAGCATGCCGGTGAAGGCGGCCCAGCCCGCATCCTGCACGGACTTCGCCAGCCGAGTCCGGCCGAGACCAACAACGCACAGGTCCTCGACGTACACCGCTTGGATGCCCCTATGTTTGTCAAGGGCTCATACTGCTGGAACGGGTCTGAGCAGGTTGTAGATCTGAGGTGCCCCGAGGATTCCGGACAGGGAGCCAATAAGGTTACCCTGCAAGGAAAGTCGAGGGAAGAAGCGCGATGGCACGCATAAGCTCATACACCCCAGAGTTCCGTGAAGAAGCAGTGCAACTCGTTCTACAGTCGAACAAGCCAGTGTCGCAGGTTGCCCGGGAGATCGACGTTCACCCGGAGACGCTGCGTTCCTGGGTCCGCCAGTACCGGCGGGAAAACAGCGGCGCCCAGGACAGCCCACCGATCGGCGTCGACGAGCGCGCTCGACTGAAGGAACTCGAACGTCGCAACCGGGAACTCGAGATGGAGAACAGCTTCCTGAAAAACTCGTCCGCCAGCTGATGCGCGAGCTCGGGCTCGTGCCGTGCCAGCCCCACCCGAGGCGGTGGGGTCTCACCCAGTCGTCGTCCGGCACGGTGCCTGACCTCGTCGGCCGGGAGTTCACCGCCGACGCGCCTGGCGAGAAGCTCGTCGGCGACATCACGTACATCCCGACCGGCGAGGGGTGGCTGTATCTGGCGACCGTCATCGACTGCTGCACGAAGGAGGTCATCGGATACGCGATGGACGACCACTACCAGACGCCGTTGATGTCCCGCGCCATCCGTAACGCCGCCCGGAATCGCGAACTCAGGAAGAACGCCATCTTTCATTCGGACCGGGGCAGCAACTACATGTCGGACGACTACGGCAGAACGCTTCGGGATCTGAGGTTGCGGCGATCTGCTGGCCGGACCGGAATTTGTTTCGACAATGCGATGGCGGAATCGTTTTTCGGTGCACTGGAGAACGAACGCGTGTCGCGTGTGAAGTATCCCACTCGTGAGGCGGCACGCCGGGACGCTACTGCCTACATCGAATTCTGGTACAATCGTCAGCGTCTGCATTCAGCGGTGGGCTACCAACCTCCCCGGGAAGTCCACGCAGAGTTCGAGAACCTTCAAATCGCGGCGTGAAAGAACCGGCCGAACCACTGTCCGGAAAACGCGAGGCCCCTCACACCGAGAGTGCCCTTCCAAGCCGGTCTGATCAGGTCTTCGACAAACCCGATCATCCCAGCTCAGAGGGCACTCTCGTCATATCTCCACGCCGTTACCGGTCGCAGCGGACCGACCAATCCACGGATCGAGGTTTAGGGCGGCGAGGATGTCAATGCAACGACCTCACCCGCAGGCCGACGAACGTGGCCGGTACCCGGGCTCAGCTCTTCAAGAACGTGAGCAGATCCTGGTTGACCTGGTCCTGGTGGGTCGCGGTGATGCCGTGCGGGGCGCCCGGATAGTAGACCTCTTGTGCGCCGGACACCAGTTGTGCGGTCTTCATCGAAGCGTTCTTGATCGGCACGATCTGGTCGTCGTCGCCCTGCATCACCAGTGTGGGGACGTCGAAGGCGGCGAGGTCGTCGCGGAAGTCGGTCTCCGAGAACGCCGACACGCTCTGGTACGCGTTCCACAGCCCGGCCTGCATGCTCCACGACCAGAACTGGTGCAGGATGCCGTCGGACACCTCTGCACCTGGCCGGTTCACGCCGTAGAACTTGATCGCCAGGTCCTGGTAGAACTGCGCCCGGTCGTGGGCAAGGCTGGCCCGCATCTCGTCGAACACGGCCAGCGGCAGCCCGTCCGGGTTGTCCGGCGTCTGCACCATGATCGGCGGTACGGCGGAGATGAGCACCGCCTTCGCCACCCGACCGGTGCCGTACCGGCCGATGTACCGGGCGACCTCACCGCCACCAGTGGAGTGCCCGATCAGCGTGGCGTGGGTCAGGTCGAGCGCCTCGATCACCGCGGCGAGGTCATCGGCGTAGCCGTTCATGTCGTTGCCCTCGGGCGACTGGCTGGACCGACCGTGCCCACGCCGGTCGTGCGCGATGACCCGGAAGCCCTGCTGGGCGAGGAAGAGCAGTTGGCCGTCCCATGCGTCGGCGTTGAGCGGCCAGCCGTGCGAGAAGACGACGGCGGGGCCGGAACCCCAGTCCTTGTAGTAGAGCTGGGTGCCGTCCTGCGTGGTGAGGTACCCCATGGCGTCACTCCTGACTCTCGGTGCGCTCCTGCTTCTGCCGTTGGTCGGCTGGGCTGCGCTGCCGGGCCGGCCCGGGCGTTGAGCATCCGTCAAGGTGAAGAGTCTCCGCAGACGCGGAAAGATAACCGGCGTGAACCGGCGAAAACGGGGAACCGGCCGGCGTCGCGACGGTGCCTGCGTGGCTGGGTGTTCCGGCGCTGACGGGCCTCGTACCGGGCCCCGTCGCGTCGGACGCCGTGCACGTGGGTCGTCGGTCAGCGCACCAGGGCGTCGGGCTGGATGTCCGTCGGCGTGCCCTCCCGCTCGTACGCGGTCAGGCTGCCGACGGTGGTGGTGGCGATGTTGTGCAACGCCTCCTCGGTGAAGAACGCCTGATGGCCGGTGATCAGCACGTTGGGGAAGGTGACCAGCCGGGAGAACAGGTCGTCGCGCAGCATCTGGTCGGACAGGTCCTCGAAGAACAGACTGGCCTCCTCCTCGTACACGTCGAGGCCCAGATGGCCGATCTTGCCGCTCTTCAGACCACGGATCACGGCGGCGGTGTCGACCAGCGCGCCCCGGCTGGTGTTGATCAGCATCACACCGTCGCGCATCTGCGCGATCCGTTCCTCGTCGATCAGGTGGTGGGTGTCGGGGGTGAGCGGACAGTGCAGGGTGACGATGTCCGACTCGGCGAGCAGCGTCGGCAGCGCGACGTAACTCGCGCCAGCGGCGACGGCCTCGTCCGACGGGTACGGGTCGGCGGCGAGCACCCGGCAGCCGAACCCGGCCATGATCCGAATGAACCGGACACCGATCTTGCCGGTGCCGACGACGCCGACGGTCCGACCGTGCAGGTCGAAGCCGAGCAGCCCGTTGAGGGCGAAGTTGTGCTCCCGGACCCGGTTGTAGGCCCGATGGATCTTGCGGTTGAGCGCCAGGATCAGCCCGGCACAGTGCTCCGCGACCGCGTACGGCGAGTAGCCCGGCACCCGGGTGACGGTCAGCCCGAGCCGGCGCGCGGTGGCCAGATCGACATGGTTGAACCCGGCCGAGCGCAGCGCGACCAGCCGGACCCCGCCGCTAGCCAGCATCTCCAGCACCGGTGCGCTGAGGTCGTCGTTGACGAACGCGCAGACCGCGTCGCAACCGTCGGCCAACGGCGCGGTGTCCGCCGACAACCTCGGCTCCAGAAACACCAGGTCGTGACCGGCCTCGGCGTTCGCGGCGGCCAGGAACCGCTTGTCGTACGGCTTGGTGCTGAACACCGCTACCCGCATGGGGACCTCCTCCGGCGTGGCCGTAGCTTGAGCCGGTCCAGGGTACGGTGAGGCGGGTCGGCGAGAGGAGATCGGGCTGATGACCGCTGCGGTCACCAACTGGGCGCGTAACGTCACCTTCGCCGCGCGTCACGTGCACCGCCCGACCACCGTCGACGAACTGCGACAGATCGTGGGCAGATCGGCCCGGCTGCGGGTGCTCGGCACCGGGCATTCGTTCAACCGGATTGCCGACACCGACGGAGACCTCGTCTCGCTCGCCGGCCTGCCCGCCGAGGTGACGGTCGACTCCGAGGCGTCGACGGTCACCGCCGGCGGCGGCGTCCGCTACGGCGAGCTGGCCGAACACCTGCACGCCCACGGGTACGCGCTGCACAACCTGGCCTCGCTGCCGCACATCTCGGTCGCCGGTGCCTGCGCGACCGCCACCCACGGCTCCGGGCAGGGCAACGGCAACCTCGCCACCGCCGTACGCGCGATGGAGCTGGTGATCGCCAACGGAGACCTGGTCCGGCTGGACCAGTCCCATCCCGACTTCACCGGCGCGGTGGTCGGGCTCGGCGGGCTGGGTGTGGTCACCAGCGTCACCCTGGCGATCGAGTCGACCTTCGACGTGGCCCAGTACGTCTATCACGGGCTGTCCCGCGACGCGCTCACCGCCGGATGGGAGCAGCTCCAGGACAGCGGCTACAGCGTCAGCATGTTCACCGACTGGACCGGGACCGGTATCGACCAGGTGTGGGTGAAACGGCGCACCAACCACGACCATCCGCCGGTCGACGCCGCCAGGTTGGGGCTCGCCGCCGCCGACGGCCCTCGCCATCCGGTACCCGGGATGCCGGTGGAGAACTGCACCAGCCAGCTGGGGGTAGCCGGTCCGTGGCACACCAGGCTGCCGCACTTCCGGCTCGACTTTACCCCGAGCAGTGGTGCCGAACTACAGTCGGAATACCTGATAGCGGCCGGCGACGTGGTCGACGCCCTCGACGCGGTGGCCCAGATCCGCGACCGGGTCGCGCCCGTGCTGCAGGTTTGCGAGATCCGTACCGTCGCCGCCGACGAACTGTGGCTGAGCATGAACCATTCGCGGGACAGCGTCGCGATCCACTTCACCTGGGTCGCGGATGCGACGGCGGTGATGCCGGTGATCACCGCGGTCGAGCAGGCACTGGTGCCGTACGCCCCCCGACCGCACTGGGGCAAGCTGTTCGGCATCGGCCGGGACGAACTCGTCGGCAGGTACTCGCGGTGGAACGACTTCGCCGACCTGCTGGTCCACTACGACCCGGCCGGCGTGTTCCACAACGACTTCCTGGACCGCTACTTTCCCCGCTGACCCCGGACGGCGCCCCGCTGATCCGCGACGGCTCAGGCCCGGCGGTCGATGCGGGCCTTCACCCCACCGTCCTCGGCGAGCATGTGCAGCAGCGCCGAGCCGTCGATCAGCTCCAGCGGCTTGCCGGAAGCGAAGTCGAAGGCCGCCGAGGTGTAGCCGGCGGTGGTCACCAGGATGCCGTTCGAGGCGTTCTCCGCCTGGACGACGCCGAACAGATCACGGACCGCCGACACGTCCACGGTGCCGCCGCCGCGCCGGGCCAGCACGACGACCGTGCCGCCGAACAACGGGCGGGGATCGTGCGCCATGCACTCCACCGTACCGTCGGCTGTCGTGCGCACCTGGCGCATCTGCAGCCCGAGCTTGGTGAACAGGTCGGCGATCAACTGCTCGAACTGGTCGGCCGGCATGGTCAGCAGGTCCGGTCGCTGGTCCAGGTCGGCGAGGACGTCGATCTCGTCGGCGAACCGCTTGTCGACCTTGTCGAAATCGACCACGGCGGGCACCGGTGCCAGATCCACCGGATGGGCGGAGATCCGCGCTTCGAGTCGGCGCAGGCAGGCGGCCGGGTCGACGTTGGCCAGGTTGATCGCGACGAACTCGTCCCGGTTGGTACGCAGACTGACCAGGCAGGGCCGGGCCGGTCGACCGGTGGCCGGGTCGATCCGTTCGACGATGCCGTTGAGGCAGACGGTCTCCAGCAGTCGGGTGCGGTCAGCCTCGTACAGCTCGTGCACCGTACGCAGGGTGATCTGAGTGATGAGGTCAGCGTACCGTTCGGCGATCTCGGTCGCTGGCCGGCCGACCGCCGTCACCTCGTCGTTGGCCGGCTGGTACCGGTACTCCCGGATCCGGGGGACGACCTCCACCGCCGGCAGGTGGTACTCGACCACCAGCTGACGGGACTCGGGCAGGTAGGCGAGCCGGTAGCGCTGCGGAAAGTCGTCCGGATAGACGGAGTTTCCGAGCACCAGCCCGAAGTACTCGACGACGGCTTTCGGATCGGCGGCGGCGAAGACGGCGGAGAACCGGTCGATCGCGGCGTTGTGCGCGGCGACCTTGGCGGCCAGCTTCTCGCACTGCTGACGGTACTTCTCCTCGGCTGCGGCCAGCCGGCGGTGCCGCTGAGCCTCCGCCGCCTCGTGTTTCGCGGTGGCCTGCTCGAACATCTCTCGCGCCTCGGCGACCTGCTGCTGATGGCGGACCTCACCGCCGAACATCCGGCCCAGGCCGGCCGGCTCCGGTGGGGCGAAGTCGGACCACTGCGGTGCGGCCAGCGGTACGGCGAGGTTACCCGGATCGAACGGCGGCGGGGTGCTGCTGCGCTTGAGCCGATCGAGGTCGATGTGGTCGTCGACGGCCAGGGTGTCGGCGAGCAGCTCCTCCAGCTCGGCCACCCGCGAGCGCAGGTTCGCGTTGGCGGCCGCGATCTTCGCCGCCCGGGCCTCGATGTAGAGACGCTTGCGTTGGCGTTCGTCCTCGGCGGCCGCCTGCTCGGCGGCCTGCCGGGCGTTCTCCGCCTCCCAGACCATCTGCTGATGCTGACGGTGCGCGAAGGCTTGGGCCCGGTGCTGGGCGTGCACCTGCTGGGCGTGTGCCCGCTGCGCCTCCTGCATGCTGCTCATCTGTCAGCCCCGATCGTCGCCGGTCCACTCCCGCCCCGACCGTCCGCGCCACCCGGCCCGGACGGATCATTGGTCGCACGTCTGCACGTTGGACGTGCGTCAATCTTGTCCGACCGTCACGGTAGCGTCCAGTGTCCAGCTTCCGGCGGCGACGTTCGCAGCCGGCCTTGGGGCGGCACCCTCTGCTGGGCGGTGCGGTACGACGAGCCTGCCTATCCTGGTGCGTACCCTCGCGGAGCGGGCCGGGGGGCGGGGGGCGGGGAGGGATTGACGGATGGCGAAGGACGGCCGGGTGTCGCACGGCGGCGATCCGTACCTCTGGTTGGAGGAGGTGCTCGGTGCCGCCGCCCTCGACTGGGTCCGCGACCGCAACGCGGAGACCACCGCCGGCTGGACCGCCGAGCCGGGGTTCACCCAGCTGCGGGACCGGATCAAGCAGGTGCTCGATTCCGCCGACAAGATTCCCGACCCGACCTGGCGCGGGGATCACCTCTACAACTTCTGGCAGGACGCCGGACATCCCCGCGGGGTGTGGCGGCGGGCCACCCTCGACGAGTTCCGTCGGCCGCAGCCGAGCTGGGAGATCCTGCTCGACCTCGACGCACTCGCCCGGGTCGAAGGGGAGAACTGGGTCTGGAAGGGTGCCCACGTGCTGCGGCCCGGGTACGACCGGTGCCTGGTCGTGCTGTCCCGGGGCGGATCGGACGCCGCGGTGGTCCGCGAGTTCGACCTGACCACCCGAGACTTCGTGACCGATGGTTTCATCGTCGAGGAGGCGAAGAGCACCGTCTGCTGGATCGACCGCGACCACATCTACGTGGGCACCGACTTCGGGCCCGGCACCGTCACCAACTCCGGCTACCCGCGGACCATCCGGCGCTGGCAGCGCGGCACCGCGCTGGCCGACGCCCCGCTGGCGTTCGCCGGCGAGGTCGACGACGTCACCGTCTCCGTGGTGCACGACCCGACCGCCGGCTATGAGCGCGACCTGGCGGTACGGCGCACCGAGTTCTTCCGCAACCGGACCTACCTGCTGCGGCCCGACGGCGGTTGGGGCCTGGTCGACGTGCCCTCGGACGCCGAGATCGACCTGCACCGGCAGTGGCTGCTGATCGAGCTGCGCAGCGACTGGCAGACCGGTGACATCACCTACCCTGCCGGCGCGGTGCTGGTCACCCCGGTCGACGAGTTCCTGGCCGGCAAACGGGAGCTGACCACGGTCTTCGAGCCGACCGAGCGCTCCGCCTACAGCTACCACGCATGGACCCGCAACCATCTGCTGCTGGTCACCCTCACCGACGTCCGTAGCGAGATCACTATCCTGACTCCCGGCGACGACGGCTGGCGGCGGCGCACGCTGCCCGACGCCGGCGGATTCGACCACACCGACGTGGCCGACACCGAGCCGGACCGGGGCGACGAGTTTCTGCTGCACACCGCCGGGTTCATCCGGCCACCGACGCTGCTGCACGGCACCGTCGACGGCCCGACGCGACCGGTCAAGACCGGTCCGGCCTTCTTCGACGCCGACCAGATGACCGTCCGGCAGTTCTTCGCCGGCTCCGCCGACGGCACCGAGGTGCCGTACTTCCTGGTCACACCGGGTGATGCCAGCCCGCCCGGACCGGCGGCCGGGCTCACCCTGATGACCGGGTACGGCGGTTTCGAGGTCGCCTGGACCCCGACCTACAACGGCGTCGTCGGCGCCGGCTGGCTGGCCCGGGGCGGCAGCTTCGTGGTCGCCAACATCCGGGGCGGCGGCGAGTACGGACCGCGCTGGCACACTGCCGCACTACGGGAGAACCGGCTCCGCGCGTACGAGGACTTCGCCGCCGTCGCCACCGACCTGGTCGCCCGTGGCCTGACCAGACCGGACCGGCTCGGCGTCTACGGCGGCAGCAACGGCGGGCTGCTGATGGGCGTGATGCTGACCCGCTGCCCGGAACTGTTCGGCGCGGTCGTCGGGCAGGTGCCGCTGCTGGACATGCGCCGCTACCACAAGCTGCTCGCCGGAGCCTCCTGGATGGCCGAGTATGGCGACCCCGACGATCCGGCGGACTGGGCGTTTCTGCGGGAGTACTCGCCGTACCAGAACATCCGACGGGGTACGGCGTACCCGCCGTCGCTCTTTCTTACCTCGACCCGCGACGACCGGGTGCATCCCGGTCATGCCCGCAAGATGGTCGCCCGGCTGCGCGAGTACGGCCACGACGTCACCTATCACGAGAACGTCGAGGGTGGGCATTCCGCAGCAGCGGACAACGCACAGCAGGCGTTCAAGTGGGCACTGCTGCTGGAGTTCGTCCGGCGGACCCTGACCGGTGAGCGTCGCGCGGCGTCAGACCCGGTCGGGGGACTGCTCGGTAACAGGTAGGAAGACGGTGACCACCGCCATGCAGGACGCCCAGACGACGAGCAGCACGGTCAGCTGACCGCTGGCTATCCGGCCGGGATACAGCAGGTGCGCGGTGGTTTCGACCACCATGCCGGTGCCGATGATCGCGGTGAGAGCCGGCCACGGTCTCGTCCAGCCCCAGAGCAGGACCGCGCTCAGCGCTACGGCGAGCAGTCCGATCCCGATCGCGGGGAAGTGCGCTTCGGGAACGCCCTGCACGGTGACCTCGGCGCGGGGTGGCACCAGCCGCAGCGGCTCGAGCGTGAGTCCTTCCAGCAGCCGGCGGGGTTGTTTCCAGACGACCAGCGGCAGGAGCAGGAGCAGCGTGGCGCAGACGAAGACGGCCCGCTGGACGGGGACGTGACGACGGTGGTTCGCCGCGCTCCACGCCGCGTCGTACGGCTGCTTGTGCCGTCGCAGGCGGGGTAGCGGGATCCGGGCCGGGTCGTGCCGATGGGCGAGCCACCACAGGGTGGCGGCGGTGACGGTGCCGACGATCGTCAGCGTTTCCGGGCGGTTGCCGAGCAGGCTGCCGCTCGGCAGCAACCAGAGCAACCCGACCCCGCCGGCGGTGAAGACGGCCGCCAGTACCAGGCCCAGGGCCCGCCAACGTCGGGCGGTGCACCACATCTGATGGCCGATCCGGTGCCACTCCTCGCTCCACGATTCGGTCTCGCGGTCGAGCCGCGCCCAGTCTCGGGTGCTTCGGATCCAGCCGACGACGATAGCGGCAGCCGCGAGCAGCGCGGCGACGCCAGCGGCCCAGCCGGGCCGGTTCTCGTCGGCGCGGGACGCGTCGGCGATCGACGCGTAGCCGAGCAGGACCAGCAGGGTGGTGGCGGCGGCGCGGGCCGGGTCAGCAGCCAGTGGTAGCAACACGATCAGCGGCCGGATCAGCAGCAGCAGGGCGCGCCCGACCCTCGTCGGCCAGCCCTTACCGGCCGGCCAGAGGGCCCGGTAGGTGAGGTGGACCGCCCGGCTGGACAGACCGTAGCGGTAGGCGACCGGAAGGTCGCGGACGCCTTCGTTGCCGCGGGACACCCGGTTGGTGAGTTGCTCCCAGTGGTCCATCGCCGCTGGCTGCCGGGGTTGGTCGGGGTCGTCGGACCGGCCCGTCTCCCTGGCCTCCTGGTCCTCCTCCAACAGGATCTGGTACTGCAGCCAGCTCTTCAGCGCACGCTTGAGACACTCCCGCTGGTCGGGCTGCAGGCGGCTCATCCTGGTGGGCACGGGCGGCAGGTCACCGTTGCTGCCGGTGAGAATCCGCCGCCACTCCCGCCCCGACACGCCGGGGACGGGCTCCTGGACCCATCGCTGCCAGACGCGGTTGAGCTCGTTGTCGTCGCAGCAGCCGCAGAGCTTGTCGATGATCATGTCGGTGATGCCGGCGGCGGCGTCCAGCCGGCCCCAGGCCCAGTCGTTGGCCCGCCACGACCGGCGGAGGAAGGCTCCGAAGTTGTGCAGTGTGGTACCGGCCAGCTTGGCACGGGAGTTGATCACCGGATCGGCTGGGTCGAGTCGGCCGGTGCGCAGCCGCTCGGTCAGGCGCTTGCGGCGTTCGCTGCAGTCGATGTTGCGGAACTTCTGCTGCAGTGGGCTCTCCTGGTTACCGGTGATCTTGTGGTAATGGACGACGGGTTGCACTCCCGGCACGCCGCCGGCAACCGCGAAGATGGTGTGCAGCTTCTTGATGCTCAATTTGCGTAGCGATGAATCGTGGACGTCCTTGAATGCCGAGTCGCACCAGGCCCGCCGGTCCTTCGGGCACAGTTCGTCGTCGCTGCGCAGTTTCCGCCTGGCGATCGGTTGGCCGATCTCCAGCAACTCTCCTTTCAGGTCCTCGGCCAGCGTCCAGATTTCTTCCAGCGCGGTCGTCCCGGGGCTTGACATGTCGACTTCCCGGGCCATGTACTTCGCCGGGTACTGTTCGAACAGCATGCGGTTGAACTGTTGGCTGTCGCATTGCCCGTCAACTATCGCCCGGCGGAGTTTGTCGGGGAGACCCGGCAGGCTTTTTTGCAGGGCGCGCGCCCGCCGGGTGGCGGCCAGCAGATCCGGGTTCTCCAGCGCGCCGCCCGGTCCCTGGAAGTCCCGGAGCAGTTCCGCGCCGGCCAGGTCACGGATGTGGTCGGCCAGCTCCAGCAGCCGGTAGACTTTGTGCTTGACCTCGCGTAGGCATTTGACGGCCTCGTCGCCCGCTGCCCGGTCGTCGCGGTAATCGGAATTGCGATTCTTCTCCTCGAGTGCACGGATCCAGGAGATCAGCATGGTAGTCGCGCTGTAGGCCGCCTCAATGTCCTGAAATTCCTCCTCGTCTACTGTCCCCTGGTGGTAGATGTCGTCGAGTTGTGCCTGGATGTTCAGCGCCTCGTACTCGCCGAGAACCTGATACGGTCCGGACAGTGCGGGTCGGCCGATGGAGTACTCCGCCGGCTTCGTGAGAATCTCGGCGATCTTTTGAGCGTCGACGGAGTGTCGATAGTCGCGGTAATGATCCGGCAGCGGTGGCGGTGGATCGCCGTCACGTTTGACGACGCGGTCGCTGATCATGGTCCGGCGGCAGGTCCGGCACTCACAGGCCGGCGGTCGCCAGCTGCCCAGCGGCCGGCGACGCGCTCTGGTGAGCGTGATCTGCTGGGTGATGAGGTGCTGCCGGATCTGGGCGGCGAGGCCGATGTCGTTGGTGCTTCGGACGTGCCCGAGTTCGCCCTCCTCGGTCTCGGTGCGTTGCTTCAACGCGATCGCCCGCAGCAGCACCCGGAGCCAGTGCAGGGCGCCCTTGCTGTCCGGCTGAGTCGGGGAGCTACGAGCCGACGGCGACGGATCCGGATCCAGGTATATCAACCGTCGATCGGTGGGGGAGACGGCTGCGGTCCGGCAGATCGCCAGCAGCGCCCGTCGGATCGGGATGTTGTCGAAGATTCCCCCATCGACCACGTAGTACGGTTCGGACCCGATGTGCAGGCTGGTTCCCCGCGGCCGTAGTCCGGAGAAGACCATCGACATCTCCGGCACCGAGGTCCGGTCCGTGCCGCTGCCGTACTCCAGCTTGTTGTGGTGACCGGCGACGGCATGGATCGACGCGGGTTCGAACGCCCCGGGAAACGACGAGGTGGCGCGGGCGGCAAGGGCGAGCCGGTCCAGCCGGTACTTGACCGGGTGCGGCGGATCGTCGCACGGATGATCGGTGGCGTCCGGTCGGTCGGCGGGTCCGGGAAAGTCGGTGATCCCGGTGTCGAGCGGAGCGTCGCGGCGGGTGAAGTGGAACTGGGCCTGCCCCTCGGCCAGGCTGCGTTCCTGGTTCTGATCCTGGGCCAGCAGGGTGGCGGACAGGTCGACGGTCATGTCGTCGGTGGCGAGCCCGCAGTGGCCCTGGTCGCGCAGCCGGTAGAGCGCCCGGCAGATGCGGTGGTAGAGATACCTGTCGCCGGCCAGCAGCGACGGCACCCGACCGACCGGGCGAGGCTGCCGCATCATCCGCCACAGATCGGCGTCGTCGAGCCAGAGGTTGCGGACCGCGTCGACGGTCGAGCCGACGCACTGAGCCACGCCGTACACGACGGCGTTGAGACCGCCGGCACTGGCGCCGGCGAGTACGTCGATCTTGACCTCGTCGTAGCGGGCGAGCCGGAGCATGCTGGCATAGATCTCGGCCCGCTGCTGCTGGGCGGGACGTTCCGGGGACTTCCCCCGCTGCAGGGTCGCGGTGCCCCGCGGGTCGGGTGTGGTCCGACGCAGCACGTCCAGCTCCGCGACGGCCCCACCGATCCAGACCGCCAGGCTGACGCCGCCGCGCATGGCGAGGGCGATCCGCAGCTCACGGCGGTTGGGTAGGGCGTTCTCCTCCGGTGTGGGACGTCGATCCTCCGGCATGGTCACCTCCGCGCGGCAGCACCGGGAGGCATCCGCATGGTCGCACGGGTCGCCGACGCGCCGGGGCGATCCCAGCCGACCTCACCCTGTGACAGCTGGCGTCCGGGCGTGCCATCACCCGGAAATAGGGCAGGACCGGTATCCCCAGAAGCATTGAAGTATCGTCGTTTGTCGATAGTATTCGCATCGGGTACCCAGCAGCGCCTGTCCGACAAGGCCGAACAACCTGTTCTGTCGCCGCGCCGCCCATCGGGTCGGCGCGTACCCCCCTGACGATGAGGACACCGCACGATGAAGGCACTCCCGCTCCTGTCCCGGATGCTGCTGGCCACCGGGTTCGTCGCCGCCAGCCTTGTGCTGCCGGCCACCACGGCGCAGGCCGCGCCGCCGTCCAGCACCGCCGACGAGATCGGCATCCTGGTGGTGAACGGCCGTCCGGCTACCGAGAACTACCCGTTCATGGTCTACACCTCTGGCTGCACCGGCTCCCTGATCAAGTCGAACTGGGTGGTCACCGCCAGGCACTGCCCGACCCCGAGCTCCGTACGGGTGGGCAGCGTCAACCGGACCAGCGGCGGCACGGTGGTCCGGGTGATCCGCGCGGTCAACCACCCGCGGATCGACGTCAAGCTGATGCAGCTGGCCAGCTCGGTCAGCTATGCTCCGGCACCGATCCCGACCGCCTCCGGGGCGGTCGGCACCGCCACCCGGATCATCGGCTGGGGCCAGACCTGCGCTCCCCGTGGCTGCGGCTCGGCCCCGACCGTCGCCCACGAGTTGGACACTTCGATCGTGGCGGACAGCCGGTGTCTCGGCATCGACGCCGGCTATGAGATCTGCACCAACAACACCAACGGAAACGCCGGTGCCTGCTACGGCGACTCTGGCGGTCCGCAGGTCCGGATGGTCTCCGGCCGGTGGTACCTGATCGGGGCCACCAGCCGCGCCGGCAACAACAACTCCACCTGTGCCACCGGCCCGTCAATCTACGGCGACCTGCCGTCGATCCGCTCCTGGATCGACACCCAGGTGGGCGGACTGCCTGCCTGACCCGTACCAGCCTGATCCCCTACCCTTTCGTGGGGGGGGACAAGGCGAGGGGGGGGGGGACAACTGAGATCGCCCCGATGGGTGAGTTTTTCTCTTCTGGGTCTGCTTTTCCCCCTCCCCTTTCCCCCCCCCCCCTCCCCCCCCCCCCCCCCCCCCCCCCCCCCCCCCCCCCCCCCCCCCCCCCCCCCCCCCCCCCCCCCCCCCCCCCCCCCCCCCCCCCCCCCCCCACCCCTGCGATCGCCCGGCGGGTGGATTTTCTCACTGCGGGATCGGCTCGACCCGGCGCGATTCCACTGAGTTCCCAGGTGGTCGCTTGCGGTACGTGATCCGTCTTGTCGGTCGAACGAGGTGAATACGGCCCGTGCCCGCCGGACGACCCTGAGCTGCCGAAACAAGATTCTTGAGCCGATGTTGAACCCGGCCCATTGACCGAAAGTATGATGTCGGCGGGTTGAGGGATGCCCGCCAATTTTCCACTAACCGTGAGACACCCCGGATACGGGATCGGGCTGCTTGACAGCCCAGAGATCTCACTTTTAGCGTGGCTTCCCGTAAACGTGGTGCGAACTCGTTCCGGCAATGGAAGTGGGCGTTTGAAGGCACCCGTTTGACCAGCCAGCAGAACACGGCTGCCCCACCGGACGACGCCTGTCAACCGCGCCGCCCTCGACGAGAAGGAGTAGGTAACCCCCATGTACAGGTCGGCACAACGGCGCAGTTCGACCCCGCGTGGCCGAAACCAGCGCACTGTCAGTGGCCGCAACAAACGCATCATCGCTGTCCTCGGTACGGTCACGGTGTTCGCGGGCATCGTCGCGGTCACTCAGGTCTCATCTGCCAACGACCAGCTGCGTACCGCCTCGGAGTGTGTGGCCCCGAGCCCTGGCTCCACTGCTGAAGGCGGCGTGACCACCACGGTGACCCAGGAGAACGGCCGCGAGGTGCGGCACCACTGGGGTGACGGACAGATCACGCTCGAGGAGTGTGAAAGCGGTACGACCCTCGTCGCGGCTCCGACCATCGAGTGCCCATCCGTAGTGGACAGTCTGCCGGAGGTCCCCGCTGCGGCGCGTACCGAGGTGGAGCGCAACCTCGGCCTGCTGGAGAACCAGATCGAGGAGGCTAACAACCGGCTCGCAAGTAGCGTAGGCGAGGGTGGGCCGAACTTCATCAACAACGCCATCCTCGGCCCGCTGGCCAGTAAGCGGGCCGCCACCCTGGACCGGATCGAGATCGCCATCGGCCGGGTCGCGCCGCGTCCGCGCGGGCTCGACGAGCTGGCCACCTGCGAACTCGTCAACCGCCCGGACAACAACGACGGTAACGACAACGACGGTAACGACAACGACGGTAACGACAACGACGGTAACGACAACGACGGTGGCGGAGACGAGGGCAACAACAACGACGGTAACGACAACGACGGCAACAACGACGGCGACAACGGGCTGGAGATTCTGGCCAACAGCTGTGACGACAGCAACCTGGACGACCACGACGGCTTCCAGGTCGGCAACCGCTGTATCGACACGCAGTTCGGTGAGGTCGGCGCGGCGGCCAACAACCCGTCGCTGCTGATCACCGAGTTCCCGGACGAGGTCGGCGTGGATGAGCCGTTCACCATCCGGGTCAGCACTCGTAACTTGGTCCGGGACCGTTTCCTCCCGGCGGCTCAGGGTGGCTACTACGTCGAGAGCTCGCTGCTCGACGAGCAGGGCCTGACCCGTGGTCACTTCCACACCGCGTGCCGGATGCTGCAGTCGACCGAGGTCGCGCCCGACCCGGCTCCGGCGCCGGAGTTCTTCGTGGCGACCGAGGACGGCGGCGGCGGTCGCGAGCCGGACCAGATCACCATCCAGGTCTCGGGAATGCCGCAGTCCGGTACCGCGCAGTGCTCCGTCTGGGCCGGTGACGGTTCGCACCGGCTGCCGATGTCGGAGCGGGCCAATCAGACGCCAGCCTTCGACTCGGTCCGGATCGAAGTGAACTGACCAACCTGGTAGCTCAACGATCTGCGGGCCCGGACTCCGAACGAGTCCGGGCCCGCAGCCGTTCCGGTCGTACGACGGTTCTGGGCTGATCAACAAAACCGGCCGGTCAGGAGAGGATCGCCAGGTGGAAGCCACGGTCGGCCAGTACTCCGGCGCTGGTGAAGGTCTGAATGAACACCCCGTTGGGGACGCCGGCCCGACCCACGACGGTGATCTCACCCGGTGCTGACGCGCCGAGGCTGCCGGACAGACCGATGCTGCCGACGTAGGCCGACCCGGTCAGGTTGTGGCTGAAGACTACCTGGTACGTGCCGGTGGCGAGACGGGTCGCGGAGACCGCGCCGAAGCCACGGGCCAGGCTGCCGTTCGCGTTGACGACTGCGAAGAAGCTCTGGGCGGTCGGCGGCATTCCGGACGTGGTGGCGGGGACCAGCGCGATGCTGGCCTGCTCCCGTTCGGTCTTGGACACCGGCGGCTGTTCGGTGATGCCGGCGTCGCGTTCTGCGCTGAATGACTCGGACATGGTGGGACTCCTCGCAGATTGGCATTCCGCGGCGTGGACGCGGGCTGCCGAAAGGGATGGAACCGGTGCCGTCCGCCGGGCCCGAGCAGAACGGCAAGTGACTTGAAGCTTATGCTTGACAGCGGAGAGTAACCAGCGTCTGGTCATGTCCAATCGAGGACAGGGTGCGTCTCCGGTCAGCGGGACTGCCCGGGGCCCGCGGCGAGCCGCCGGTCGAGCAGGGTGGCGAGCGGGATGGACTCGCCGTCGCGACCACCGGCACCGATCACCAGTCGTGGCTCCATCGGGGAGACGCGTGCGCCGGTCAGCCTGGACCGCAGGCTGGCCGGGACGGTCAACAGGTAGAGCTTCCCGTCCGTACCGACGGCCAGGGTGCGGTCCGATTTCAGATACCAGCCGTGCAGCCCGGTCCGGTACCGGCCCCGGCCGTGGTGTGGTCGGGCGGACAGGTTCTGCACGGCGATTCCGTGGTGCCGGGCGGTCGCGACGAAGTCAGCGAGCAGATCCGCGGCCTGCTGGGCCTCGCTGGCCCGGCGGCGCTGCTGGTCGGCCGCGTGGGCGGCGATTGCCTGCCGGCGCTGCCGCGCCCAGTCCTGCTGGTCCCGTTGCCCCACCGGGCCAGCCTACTGTCGACGCCGCCGCCCGGTGCGTACGTACCGTCGCCGATCATCGCCGGACGGGCCGGTGGTGGGGGTTTTTTTGTTTGCCGACCAAACTATTGACACCCTGTCGAGGAGTGTGTGAACGTCTGGAGATCGGCCGGTTGCGGGAGTCGGCAAGCCAGGAGAGGGGGCCTGGGCCACCCCCGGCGGTGGCTTCGTGCCGGGCATCGTCTTCAACGAGACCGAACCCGATCTCGTCTACGCCCGGACCGACATCGGCGGTGCCTACCGCTGGAACGAGGCCGTCCAGTCGCGGATCCCACTACTGGACTGGGTGGGCTGGGACCGCTGGGGCTGGAACGGTGTTCTCAGCCTGGCCACCGACCCGGTGCAGACCAACCGGCTGTACGCGGCAGTCGGCATGTACACCAACGACTGGGACCCGAACAACGGCGCGATCCTGCGCTCCACCGACAGAGGTGACACCTGGCAGGCGACCGAGTTGCCGTTCAAGGTCGGTCCCGGGGGCAGCACCACGCCGGGTTTCCTGGCCGACTGGACAGCGGGCAACGCAGTTCCGGCAGGGGTGAGCTGCGCCACGCACTGAGCCGGGTGGCGGGTCCATGACCAGGGCGGCGTCGATGTCGGTCGACGCCGCCCCGGCGGTCGTGGGGGGGGGGGGGGGGGGGGGGGGAATAGAGGGGGGGGGATGGAGTTGGGTGTTCCGCATCCCCCTGAACCACAAAAAACAAACCA
>NZ_JBSWXD010000096.1:0-24828 GCF_056160425.1 Micromonospora sp. ABR4_055 | reverse complement strand
AGAGAAGGGGGGGGGGAGGAGGAGACCAAAACAAGGGGGGCCGATCTCGGGCGGAGCTGGTCCCGAGGGGGGCCTTTGCTTGGTTTTCTCCGTTTCTGTTTGCCCCGGAACCCGGCGGCCACCGGGGTGTCGGTGGACCTCATCGATTGTTGTCTTCGAGCGCCTTGAGGAAGAAGTCGCGCCCCTCGTCACCGCCGCCGCTGCGCCACTCCTGCGTGATCTGCTCGAGGTCGCTGGTCGGCCGGCGGCCGCGCAGCACGTCGAGGATCTTGTCCTCGGTCGGCTGCTGCACCCGCGACAGGTTGGCCGGCAGCTCGAACTTGATCCCGGCCCACGGGTTCGGCTCCAGGTACTTCACCGTCTCGTTGGAGTAGCCCAGCAGGGCCTCGACGAAGCCGGGGACGTCGGCGGTCTGCACGATGGTCGGGTAACGCCCGACGATGAAGGTGTACTGGTCGGCGATCTCCTGCCGGCCCAGCTCGGTCAGCTCCGGGCTGCCGTCGGCGCTGACCGTGTGGTGCTGGTCGGCGACGCCGTACTGGCGCAGGTGGTACTCCTCGGTGCCGAGCGGCGCGGCGCACCAGTCGAGCACCCGCAGGATCTCCTCGACGCGCTCCTTGCCCAGCCCTTTCTTGATGAACGTGTAGAAGATCGGCTTTTCCTCGCCCCAGGCGACCGGGGTGCTCTGCCCGTCGGCGGAGAAGATCGGCACCGGCCGCATGTCGAACGTCGGGGTGATCTGCCGCTGCTCCGAGTACATGCCGCGCCAGGCGCCGACGCCGTCCTCGTAGCAGACCATCTTGCCGCTGTTGAACAGCTGCTTGGCGTCGGCGGCGCCCTTGCTCTCCACGATGTCCGGATGCACCAGCCCTTCGGCGAACAGTCTGGTGGTGAACTCCAGGGCCTCGCGGTACTCCTCGGTCTCGTACTTGAATTCCAGGCCGCCGCCGTCGGTGCGCCGCCAGCCGCCCTGCGAGCCGGGCACACCGTAGAACATCTGCACCATGTTGAAGATCGAGCCGAAGGCCCAGACGCCGTTGGCCGGATCGGTCATCGCCTTGCCGAACTCGTGCAGCTCCTCAATGTTCTTCGGGGCCTGCACGCCGGCGGCGTCGGTGAGGTCCTTGCGGTAGAACAGCGCGTACGGGAACGGGCCGTCGGTCGGCCACGGGACGGCGGCCAGCCGGCCGCCCCAGACCGCGTACTGCCAGGCCCCGGTCGGGAAGCTGGCCAGGTGCGGGTAGGCCAGCGCGGCGTCACCGGCCAGGTGGTCGGTCAGGTCCTCGAACAGCGCCGAGACCGCGTCGGAGAACCGCGGGATCTTGTCAATCTCCCAGTTCGGGGCGCAGAGCAGGTCCGGCACGTCGCGGGCACCGAGGATGGCGCTCAGCTTGTCGGCGTAGGTGTTGCCGTCCTGGACGCTGAAGTCGATCGGCACGCCGAGCCGCTCGTTGACCGCCTGCAGGTAGGCGTTGCGGTCGATGCCGGGCGGGGTCGGCCCCCACCAGGGCGTCATCGCGGTGAGCGGCTCACCGCTGCTGCCGGGCGTCTCGGTGACCGCCCTGACCAGGTCGGTCGGGTACGTCAGGTAGCCGTCGGCGATCGGGCGTACCCCGGCGATGTCCGGGGTGATCAGCTCGACCGGCTGGTATCTGGGCAGAACCGCGCTGACCGCGTCGACGTCGGTCGCCGCGCCCTGGGTGCCGGCCGGCCGGCTGCAGCCGGAGAGAAAACCGCCACCGGCCATCGCGGTGGCGCCCAGGCCGACCAGGCCCAGGAATCGACGTCGGTTGGTGGCCGCGCCCGCGAGGGATCGATCCACGGCGCGCTCCCTTCATATCGGCGAGCCAGGCATCCCGGCGACGGTGGGACGAACCAGCTCGAAATGGGGGTGTGGGGGTACGGTTCGCACGCTAGAGTTAGTTCGGCTGCTGACTAAACAAAGTAGCCGACGGTGACAGGTGCCACAAGGGAGGCCGACATGACGCGAACCGCCGGTGGCTGCCCACCCCGCGGTGACCGCCGCGACACGCCGTCCCGCCGGGGGGCCGGCCCGAGCCACCCGGCCGGGACCCGGGGCGTAACGTGATCACCATGCGGAGCGGCCCGCAGCCAGCGGACCTGACCGACGTACGCGCCACCAACCTCGCGGTCGTGCTGCGCTACGTCCGGGCCAACGCGCCCTGCTCCCGGGCGGACATCGCCGGTGCCACCGGGCTCAACAAGGCCACGGTCTCCAGCCTGGTCGGCGACCTGATCGACCGCCGGCTGCTCCGGGAGACCGGCCTCACCGAACACCGCATCGGACGCCCAGCCACCATGCTGGTCGTCGACGGCGACGCGTACGCCGCGATCGGCATCGAGATCAGCGCCGACCACCTGACCGCGGTCGCGCTCGACCTGGCCGGCGGTGAGCTGCTGTCCTGGCGACGCGCCTTCACCGGGCTGGCCGCCACCCCGGGCAAGGCGGCCAGCACGGTGGCCGCACTGGCCGGCCGGGCGGCGGCCCGGGTGACCCGGCAGGGGCGACAGGTGCTCGGGCTCACCGTCGGGGTGCCCGGCCTGGTCGACCAGCAGGGCCGGGTCAGCCTCTCCCCCGAGCTGGGCTGGCACGACGTCGACCTGCACGCCGATCTGGTCCGGGCGCTGCGCGGGCCGGTGTACGAGGTCGTGGTGGACAACGACGCACAACTGGCCGCGCTCGCCGAGCACCGGCACGGGCCGTACGCCGGCACGGCGAACCTGGTGCACCTGACCGGCGGTGCCGGCATCGGCGCGGGGTTGGTGGTGGACGGGCGGCTGCTGCACGGCGCGCGGGGGTTCACCGGCGAGATCGGGCACATCCAGCTGGATCCCCAGGGTCCGCCGTGCCGCTGCGGCGCGAACGGCTGCCTGGAGGCGCTGGCCGCCGTACCGGCGCTGATCCGCCGGGTGCTGCCGGACGCCGAGACCGACGGGCCGGTCACCGACTTCGCGCCGGAGATCGACCGGGTACAGGCGGCGGCGCGCGCCGGTGATCCGGCGGCGCTCGACGCGCTCGACGAGGTCGGCCGGCACCTGGGCACCGGAGTGTCCATCCTGGCCAACCTGATCAACCCCGAGGTGGTACTGCTCGGCGGCTACTACGTTCCGCTCGCCCAGTGGCTGCTGCCGGCGGCCCGGCAGCAGCTCGCCGACCGTACGGTGGCTCCGGCCGCCGGTGGCACCCGGCTGGCAGCCTCCGACCTGGCCGGCGGAGCGGCGGCGATCGGCGGCGCGGCCCGGGCGATCGCCGCGATCGACAACGGCCTGATGCCGATCCGTCCGGCCGGCTGACCGCGCCGGCGTCTGACGTCAATTTGTGGCGGCCAGCCCCTTGACCGTCCGTACTGATGGATGTCAACCTCAAAGGGCTCCACGGTTAACACGACTGAAATCGTGTCGACAGTGGAGCGTTTTCGGGATGGTCGTCGAAGCGCTTCGAGCCAGCGCTTCCCGGGCTGACGGCCAGCCTCCACCGCGTACCGACGCCTGCCCGTGATCCGGTGACCGCTGCGCTGCCCGCACCGCAGCCGCAACCCACACGGGTGCCCTTGCCGATCCCGGAAGGCGATCCACGTTATGAGCGACAGCACGTTCCGCGACCCCGACCAGCCGGTGGCCGCCCGGGTCACCGACCTGCTCCGCCGGCTCACCCTCGACGAGAAGATCGCCCTGCTGCACCAGCATCAGCCCCCGGTCCCCCGACTCGGCCTGCCCGCCTTCCGCACCGGGACCGAGGCGCTGCACGGGGTGGCGTGGCTCGGCCCGGCGACCGTCTTCCCGCAGGCGCTCGGGCTGGGCTCCAGCTGGGATCCGGACCTGCTGCGGCGAATCGGCGAAGCGGTCGGCGACGAGGTACGCGCGTTCCACCACAAGGATCCCGCCAGCGTCGGACTGAACGTGTGGGCGCCGGTGGTCAACCCGCTGCGCGATCCACGGTGGGGCCGCAACGAGGAGGGCTACGCCGAAGACCCCTGGCTGACCGGGGTGCTGGCCACCGGGTACGCCAGCGGGCTGCGCGGTGACCATCCCTACTACCTGCGGACCGCGCCGACCCTGAAGCACTTCCTCGGTTACAACAACGAGACAGACCGGGCCACCACCAGCAGCAACCTGCCGCCCCGGGTGATGCACGAGTACGAGCTGCCGGCGTTTCGCGCCCCGATCGCCGCCGGTGCCGCGGTCGCGGTGATGGCCTCTTACAACCTGGTCAACGGACGGCCGGCACATCTGAGCCCGCTGATCGACGAACAGCTGCGTCGGTGGACCGACGACGACGTCCTGGTCGTCGGCGACGCGGGGGCGGCCACCAACATCGCCGGCGCGCAGGGCTACCACCCGGACCACGTCACCGGCTACGCGGCCGCGCTCCGCGCCGGGATCGACAGCTTCACCGAGGACGATACCGACTCGCTGCCGACCGTCGCGCGGATCACCGAGGCGGTGGTGCGCGGGCTGCTCACCGAAGCGGACGTCGACCGCGCAGTCCGCCGGACCCTCTCCGTCCGGATCCGGCTCGGCGAACTGGATCCACCGGAACGCAACCCGTTCGCGAAGACCGGCATCGATGTGATCAACTGCCCGGCCCACCAGGACCTGGCCCGGATCGCGGTACGCGAGTCGGTGGTGCTGCTGCGTAACGAACCGACCGAGTCCGGATCCGACCCGGTGCTGCCGCTGGACCCGGGCCGGATCCGGCGGGTCGCGGTGGTCGGACCGCTCGCCGACACCGTCCACACCGACTGGTACGCCGGATCGATGCCGTACGCGGTCACCGCCCGCGCCGGGCTGACCGCGCGGCTGCCGGCGGCGACCGTGACCCACCACGAGGGAGTGGACCGGATCGCGTTGCGGCTCAGCACCTCGGCGACCGTCCTGCGGGTCAGCGGCGAGGCCGCCGGTGGACCGCTGCGGGCCGACAGCACGGCGGTGGGCGGACCGG
The DNA here is from genome assembly GCF_056160425.1 of Micromonospora sp. ABR4_055. NCBI lineage: Bacteria > Bacillati > Actinomycetota > Actinomycetes > Micromonosporales > Micromonosporaceae > Micromonospora > Micromonospora sp. ABR4_055. The sequence goes on along the minus strand of NZ_JBSWXD010000096.1, from coordinate 19,865 downwards.
TGCGGGCTGCCGGGCCGGAGGCGGTGCCGCAGTGCTGCTTCGACGTGTTCGACTGGGGCGACGGGGTGGTCGCGCTGCGCAGCGTCGCCAACGGCCGCTACCTGGCCGCCGGTGACGACGGGGTACTGGTCAACGACCGGTCCGGTCCGGGCGGGTGGGTGGTCAACGAGACCTTCCGGCTGGTCCGCGCCACCGACGGCCGTGCGGCACTGCACCACCTGGCCCGGGACCGCTACGTCACCGTCGGCCCGGACGGGCTGCTGCGGGCCGAGGCCGCCAGCGTCGACACCGCCGCCACGTTCTCCGTCGAACTGGTCACCGACGGCGCCCGGGAGGCGGCGGCGCTGGCCCGCGACGCCGACGTGGCGGTGGTGGTGCTCGGCAACCATCCGATGGTGTGCGGGCGGGAGACCGAGGACCGGGTCGACCTGGCGCTGCCCGCCGCCCAGGCGGCGCTGCTGCGGGCGGTCCGGGACGCGAACCCGCGCACCGTGCTGGTGCTGTCCAGCAGCTACCCGTACGCGGCGGAGTGGGCCGACCGGCACGTCCCGGCGATCGTCTGGTCCGCGCACGGCGGTCAGGAGTACGGCACCGGGCTGGCCGAGGTGCTCTGCGGGGACGCCGATCCGGGCGGCCGGTTGACCCAGACCTGGTACCGGCGTACCGCCGACCTGCCCGACCTGCTCGACTACGACGTGATCGCCTCGGACGCGACGTACCTCTACTTCCGGGGGGAACCGCTGTACCCGTTCGGCCACGGCCTGAGCTACGCCTCCTTCGACTACCGTGACCTGCGGTTGTCGGCCACCGAGGTGGATGCCGACGACACGGTCGAGGTCAGCGTCACGGTGCGCAACACCGGCGCGCGGGCCGGGACCGAGGTGGTGCAGCTCTACACCCGCCAGCGGCACTCCCGGGTCAAGCAGCCGCTGCGCCAACTGCGTGACTTCCGCAAGATCAGCCTCGCGGCGGGGGCGCAGACCACGCTCCGGTTCCGCCTCGCCGCCGCCGACCTGGCGACCTGGGACGTCACCCGGGACCGGCCGGTGGTGGAGAGCGCCCGGCACACCGTGTCGGTCGGCCGGTCCAGCGCCGACCTGGTGGCAACCACCACCCTGACCGTACGGGGTGAACGGATCGGGCCCCGCGACCCGCTGGCCGGACCGTTGTGGGCTGCTGACAATGACGACTACGCCGGCACGGCCCCGGCCGATCATCCCGACGGTCGGGACGCGGTGGGCGCGGCGGAGGACGGTGGTTGGATCGCGTTCACCGACGTCGACTTCGACTCCGGACCTACCGCGGTCACCGCCCGCGTCGCGCACCGGCCGCCCCGGGCTGGAGCCGACCCCGGTGCCGTCGGCCGGGCGGCGGACGGGTCGACCGTCACCCTGCGGCTGGACGATCCGCTGGCCGGCCCGGTCGCCGGTAAGCTTCCGGTACCGGCGACCGGCGGCCGCGACGACTGGGCAGAGGTACGGACGGAGCTGCACGGGCTGCGCGGAACCCGAGACCTGTATCTGCTTTTCAGTACGGCAGGCGCTACGGTGAGCTACCTGAGTTTTGCCGGGTCCGCCACCGACGGTCCGGCGAGGGACATGGATGGAGGAGCCTAGTGTCAACTCCGTCACAGCCGACCGGCGCCGGGCCCGACCCGACGCGGGACCGGACCGGCAAGCGGGCCGACATGGTGACGATCGCCGACGTGGCCCGGCACGCCGGCGTCGCGGTCAGCACGGTGTCCTATGTGCTCAGCGGCAAGCGGGCGATCTCGGCGACCACCCGGGAACGCGTCCTGGCCAGCATCCACGCCCTCGGCTACCACCCGCATGCCGGCGCCCGGGCGTTGGCCAGCCGGCGGGCGAACGTGATCGCCCTGGTGCTGCCGCTGCGCTCCGGGATGCACCTGCCGGTGCTGATGCAGTTTGCCACCAGCGTGGTCACCACCGCCCGGCAGTTCGACCACGACGTACTGCTGGTCACCGCCGACGAAGGGCCGGCTGGGCTGCGGCGGATCGCGGTCAGCGCCATGGTCGACGGCATCGTGGTGATGGACGTGGAGATGCACGACCCACGGGTGCCGCTGCTGCGTGAGCTCGAACGGCCCAGCGTGCTGATCGGTTTTCCGGCCGAGTCCGCCGGTCTGACCTGCGTCGACCTGGATTTCTACCGGGCCGGCGAGGCCTGCGTCGAACATCTCGTCACGCTCGGCCACCGGCAGCTCGCCCTGCTCGGTGCCCCGGCCGTGGTCTACGAACGGGAAACCGGCTTCGCCCACCGGACCCGGGCCGGCTTCACCGAGACGGCGGCCCGCTGCGGCGTCACCGCGGTCGCCCAACCGTCCGAGGAGAACTACGACGCGGTACGCCGCGAACTGGCCGGGCTGCTGCACCGGCACCCGGGGCTCACCGCGCTGGTGGTGCACAACGAGGCTGCGGTCGGGCACGTGCTGGCCGCGTTGCCGACCCTGGGCCGGCGGGTCCCCGACGACATCTCGGTGGTGGCGATCTGCCCGGACGAGGTCGCCGAGCGGGCCGGCCCGGCGCTGACCTCGGTGCTGATCCCGGCTGAGGAGGTCGGTCGGCAGGCAATCAGCCTGCTGATGCGCAAGGTCCAGGGCGACGCGGTGCCGGCCGCGACGCTGCTCGACCCCCGGTTGACCGTCCGGGCCAGCACCGGCCCCGGCCCGGCCGGCGCGATGCCGGGCGGCGAGGCCGGTGACACCGGCGTCGCAGGCACCGGGCCGGAGGCGATGGTGGCGCTTGCCCGCCGTACCGATTCCTGATCAACTCGTCCGCATGGCAGGCGACGCATCCGCGCCGGGCACCACGTCGGGCGCAGGCACCACGGCCGGCGCGCACACCACGGCCGGCGGGCACATGTCGGCGGACGAGTTCCGCCGGGCCGGGCACGCGGTGATCGACTGGATCGCCGACTACTGGCAGACGCTGGAGAAGCATCCGGTGCGACCGTCGGATCCGCCCGGCACGGTCGCCCAAGCGCTGCCGGTGACGCCACCGGAGCACGGCGAGCCGTTCGACCGGATCCTCACCGACCTGGACCGGGTGGTCGTCGGCGGACTCACCCACTGGCAGCACCCCGGCTTCTTCGGCTACTTCCCGGCCAACACCTCGGCCCCGAGCGTGCTCGGTGACCTGGTCAGCGCCGGCCTTGGCGTCCAGGGCATGCTCTGGGCCACCAGTCCGGCCTGCACCGAGGTGGAGACGGTGCTGCTCGACTGGCTGGCCCAGCTGCTCGACCTGCCGCAACGGTTCCGGTCGGGGTCCACCGGCGGCGGCGTCATCCAGGACTCGGCGTCGTCGGCGACGCTGGTGGCCACCCTGGTGGCCCTGCACCGGGCCAGCGGCGGCAGCTGGCGCACGGCGGGCACCACCGCCGGCTACACCGTCTACACCTCGACCGAGGGCCATTCGTCGATCGAGAAGGCGGCCCGGATCGCCGGGGTCGGTGATCAGGGAGTACGGCTGGTCGACGTCGATCCGGTGACGCTGGCGATGCGGCCGGACGCGTTGCGCCGCGCCCTCGACGCCGACCTGGCCGCCGGGCGGCGACCGGCGATCGTCGTCGCGACCGTGGGCACCACCTCGACCACCGCCGTCGACCCGGTCGAACAGATCGGCGCGATCTGCGCCGAGTACGGGGTGTGGCTGCACGTGGACGCCGCGTACGCCGGTGCCGCAGCGGTCTGCCCGGAGCTGCGCTGGACGCACGCCGGGCTGGATCGGGCCGACTCGTACTGCTTCGACCCGCACAAGTGGCTGCTGACCGGGTTCGACTGCGACGCATTCTGGGTGGCGGACCGGGCCGAGCTGGTCGAGGCGCTGACGGTGATGCCAGAGTACCTGCGCAACGCGCTCAGCGACACGGGCACGGTGATCGACTACCGGGACTGGCAGGTGCCGCTGGGTCGCCGGTTCCGGGCCTTGAAGCTGTGGTTCGTGCTGCGCTGGTACGGCGCACAGGGGCTGCGGGCGCACATCCGTTCGGCGGTGGCGCACGCGGCCTGGTTCGCCGACCAGGTGCGCGCCGACGACCGGTTCGAGCTCGTCACGCCGGGGCCGTTCTCACTGGTCTGTTTCCGGTTGCGCGGCCAGCCCGACGAGGTCAACTCCGCCCTGCTGGCTGCGGTGAACGCCAGCGGCTCGGTGCTGCTGACCCACACCCGGGTGGCGGGCCGGTTCACCTTGCGGCTGGCGGTCGGCGCGCCGCGTACCGAGCGACGGCACGTCGCCGCCGCCTGGGAGCTGATCGCGGACACCGCCACCGGGCTGCTCGCCGACCAGCGCTGACCGGCGCTGGTCACGACGGGCCGTGCGCAGCACCCGGACGGCCAGCCCGAGGGCCAGCGCCCAGCCGACGACGATCACCGCGTACCCGGTGAACCTCGGGCTCTGGGGCAGGTCGACGGCGCGCATCAGCGACCGGGCGTTGGTCAGCACGATGAGACCGCCGACCGCGGCGCCGAGCAGTTGTGCCGGCACGATCCGCACCAGGTAGGCGGCCAGCGGGGCGGCGAGCAGGCCACCGGCGAGCAGCGCCGCGACGACGGGCAGGACGAAGCCCTGGCCACCGAGCCCGATCAGGAAGCCGGCGCTGGCCGCCGCCGCGACGAGGAACTCCGAGGTGTCCACCGAGCCGATCACCTTGCGCGGCTCCATCCGCCCGGAGACCAGCAGAGACGGGGTGGCGACCGGCCCCCACCCGCCGCCTCCGGTCGCGTCGATGAAGCCGGCGGCCAGCCCGAGCGGGGTGAGGAACCGGCTGCGCAGGGGTCGGCTGACCCGCCGGGCCGGGATCGGCCGGGCGAACCGGATCAGCAGGTACACCCCGAGGGCCAGCAGGATGCCGGCCATCCACGGCCCGGCGGCCTCGGTGGAGACGGAGCTGAGGACGGTGGCACCGGCGAAGGCGCCGACCGCCCCGGGTACGGCGATCCGGCCGACGACCCGCCAGTCGACGTTGCCGAACCGCCAGTGCGCAGTGCCGGAGGCGAGCGTGGTGCCGATCTCCGCCAGGTGCACCGAGGCGCTCGCCGAGGCCGGGGCGATTCCGGCGAGCAGCAGCAGCGTGGTCGAGGTGACGCCGTACGCCATTCCCAGCGCGCCGTCCACCAGTTGGGCGAGCAGTCCGACGAGGGCGAGGACCAGCAACTTTCGCACAGCACACCTACTTGAGATAGCAAACCTATCGGCTTAGCAGAGAATGCGGACGGCCGGTGCTGTTGTCAACCACATCGACGAAGCCGGTCGCGGCCGGTCAGGTCCAGGCGCGTGGGTTGGCGGCGAGATCCCGGATCCGCTCGGGAAGCCGGCCGGTGGCGACGTCGGCGACGGTGACCGACTCGAGGATCTCCCGCTCGCTGGCCCGCAACGCTATCCAGACGTCCTGCAGCGCGACCGCCGCACCCTGGTAGCCGAGCTCCTCCGGCCGGCGGCCCCGCACGTGGGCGAGCGGGCCGTCGATGACCCGGATGAGCTCCGCGAGACTGATCTGCTCGGCCGGGCGGGCCAACCAGTAGCCGCCGTCCGGGCCGCGCTGGGCCTGCACCACGCCGGCCCGGCGCAGCTGCAGCAGGATGCCCTCGAGGAACTTCGGCGGAATGCCCTGAGCCCGGGCGACCTGCTCGGCGGTCAACACGACCCGCGCCGACGCCGCAGCCGCGACCGCCAGCTCGGCGGCGGCCCGCAGCGCGTAGTCGACCCGGGCAGAGAGACGCATACCTCTCAGGTTACGGCACTGTTTCCATTATCGGACCGGCCGACCGACGCCAGCCATCGACCTTGATCGCGGCCGGCCGGGCGGTCGGCCCCGTCACGAGCCGACCCGCCGGACCAGTCCCTCCTGTACGGCGCTGGCGATGTGCCGGCCGTCGCGGGTGAACATCCGACCGGTGGCCAGCCCGCGCCCGCCGGCGGCCGACGGACTCCAGCAGTCGTAGAGGAACCATTCGTCGGCCCGGAACGGCCGGTGGAACCACAACGCGTGGTCCAGGCTGGCCCCGATCACCCCGCCCGGACCCCAGACCTCTCCGTGCACGGACAGGACCGAGTCGAGCAACGTCAGGTCGGAGGCGTAGGTGAGTACGCAGGCGTGCAGCAGCGGATCGTCGGGCAACTTGCCGTCGGCGCGGATCCAGACCCGCTGGTACGGGTCGGCCGGGCGGTCCCCGGGGGCGACCAGACCCGGTGCGCCGACGTACCGCACGTCCATCGGCCGGGGGATCACCGCCCAGACACCGAGCCGCTCCGGATAGCGGGCGAGCCGCTCCACCATGGTCGGCACCGCGTCCGGCGGCGGGACGTCCGGTGGCTGCGGGGCCTGGTGGTCCAGCCCGTCCTCGGGCCGGTGGAACGACGCCGACATGAAGAAGATCGGTTTGCCGTGCTGGTACGCCACCGAACGGCGGACCGAGAAGGACCGGCCGTCGCGGATGTTCTCCACTTCGTAGTCGATCGGCTCGGCGCCGTCGCCGGGGCGGACGAAGTAGCCGTGCAGCGAGTGCACCAGCCGCTGCGGGTCGACGGTCCGCCCGGCGGCGACCAGCGCCTGACCGGCGACCTGGCCGCCGAAGACCCGCTGCGGCCCCACCTTGGGACTCATCCCGCGAAACGCCGACGGCCCGGTCCGGCTCAGGTCGAGCACCTCGAGCAGTTGATCGACGGCGGCCTGCCCGCCGACCGGATCACCGGTCACTGCAACGCCCGGGCCGCCGCGGCGTCGACGAGGCTACCGAGCTGGTGCACCCGCAGCGTGTTGGTGGAGCCGGGGGTGCCGACCGGGCTGCCGGCGACGATCACCACGTACTCGCCGGGATTGGCCCGGCCGAGGCCGAGCAGTGCCTGGTCGACCTGGCGGAACATGTCGTCGGTGTGCTGCACGAACGGCATCAGGAAGGTCTCCACCCCCCAGGAGAGGGCAAGCTGGTCGCGCACCTCGGCGACCGGGGTGAAAGCCAGCAGCGGCAGCTCGCACTGCAGCCGGGAGAGCCGACGCACGGTGTCACCGGTCTGGGTGAAGGCGACCATCGCCTTGGCGCCGATCGCCCGGGCGATCTGCGACGCGGCCGAGGTGAGCGCACCGCCGTGGGTACGGGGGTCGTGCTGCAGCCGGGGCACCGAGATCGAGCCGTGCTCGGTCGTCGTGACGATCTTGGCCATGGTGCTGACCGTGAGCACCGGGTACTTGCCGACGCTGGTCTCGCCAGAGAGCATCACCGCGTCGGTGCCGTCGAGCACCGCGTTGGCAACGTCGGAGGCCTCCGCGCGGGTCGGCCGCGAATTCTCGATCATCGAGTCGAGCATCTGGGTGGCGACGATGACCGGCTTGGCGTTCTCCCGGCACAGCTGCACCGCGCGCTTCTGCACCAGCGGCACCTCGTCGAGCGGCAACTCGACGCCGAGGTCGCCCCGGGCCACCATCACCCCGTCGAACGCGTCGACGATCGCCTCCAGGTGGGTGACCGCCTCCGGCTTCTCGACCTTGGCCAGAACGGGTCGACGAACCCCCTCCTCGTCCATGATCGCGTGGACCAGCTTGATGTCCTCGGGCGACCGGACGAACGACAGGGCGATGAAGTCGGCGCCCAGGCCGAGCGCGAACCGCAGGTCGTCGGTGTCCTTGTCCGACAGGGCCGGCACGCTGACCGCGACGTTCGGCAGCGAGATGCCCTTGTTGTTGGAAACCGGGCCGCCCTCGACCACCAGCACCCGGATGTCGTTGCCGTCCACCGCACTGACCTCGACGGCCACCTTGCCGTCATCGATCAGCAGCCGGTCCCCGGGACGAACCTCCTGGGGCAGTTTGCGGTAGGTGCAGGAGACCCGCTCCCGGCTGCCGAGGACGTCGTCGCTGGTGATGACGACCGAGTCGCCGGTGCGCCACTCGTGCGGCCCGTCGGCGAACCGGCCGAGACGGATCTTGGGGCCCTGCAGGTCGGCCAGCACGGCGACCGCCCGGCCGGAGGCCTGGGCTGCCTCCCGGACCAGCTGGTACACCTGCTGGTGGTCCTCGTGGCTGCCGTGGCTGAAGTTCAGCCGGGCCACATCCATGCCCGCTTCGACGAGCCCGCGGATACGCTCCGGGGACGCGGTCGCGGGGCCAAGCGTACAAACGATCTTTGCGCGGCGTGTCACGCCCATGAGGCTAGTCTCTCCCCTGAACCGGCCGATCGGCCGACCCTGTCTGATGTCCGAACGGAAGTGCCCACCAGCGCTCGGCGCTCCGCGAGACATCGTACTGGTGGGTGGAACCGTGACGGTGGACCGGCGGGCATCGACGACCGCGCCCTCAGGGTAGCGCGGTAGTTGACCATCGCGGTACGCCCGGACGGCCGACGCCCAGACGTTCGGGGTTCATTCGCCGAACCGTCACATAGATCCGGTTAACTGGTCACCACACGACCGGAGGGTGGCACGGTGACACAGCGGGTACGGACACGAACAGTGACCGCTCTGGTGGCGATGATCGCCACCGGTCTGACGGCGGGGCTGGCGCCCGGGACAGCGACGGCAGGCGGCAGGCAGGGCGACGAGCGCGGCGGCGTCCGGTTCGCCACCTTCAACGCCTCGCTCAACCGGAGCGTCGACGGCGGCCTGGTGGCCGACCTGTCCACCCTGGGCGACCGGCAGGCCGCCAACGTCGCCGAGGTGATCCAACGGGTCCGCCCCGACGTGCTCCTGATCAACGAGTTCGACCACGACGCCGAGGGGCGGGCCGTCGAACTGTTCCAGCGCAACTACCTGTCCCGCGGGCAGGGCGGGGCCCGGCCGATCCACTACCCGTACCGGTTCAGCGCCCCGTCGAACACCGGCGTACCGTCCGGGCACGACCTCAACCGCGACGGTACGGTCGGCGGCCCGGATGACGCGTACGGCTTCGGGCTGTTCCCCGGCCAGTACGGCATGGCGGTCTACTCGCGCCACCCGATCGACCGGCGGTCGCTGCGCACCTTCCAGACGTTCCGCTGGCGTGACATGCCGGGGGCGCTGCTGCCGGACGACCCGGACACCCCGGAGCCCGCCGACTGGTACTCCCCCGAGGCCCTCGCGGACGTACGGCTGTCGTCGAAGAGCCACTGGGATGTGCCCGTGCGGATCGGCCGACGCACCGTGCATCTGCTGGCCAGCCACCCCACGCCGCCGGTCTTCGACGGTCCGGAGGACCGCAACGGCCGGCGCAACCACGACGAGATCCGGTTCTGGGCCGACTACGTCACCCCGGACCGGTCCGGCTACATCTACGACGACCGGGGCCGCCGCGGCGGGCTACGCCCGGGTGCCCGGTTCGTCATCGCCGGTGACCTCAACTCCGACCCGTACGACGGCGACAGCATCCCGGGATCGGCCCAGCAGGTCACCGGGCATCCGCTGGTCGACGACCGGCGGCCGCCGACCAGCGCGGGCGGGCCGGCGGCCAGCCAGCGCCAGGGCGGGGCGAACCTGACCCACGAGGGCGACCCCCGCTACGACACCGCCGACTTCGCCGACGGCACGCCGGGCAATCTGCGGGTCGACTACCTGCTGCCCAGCCGCCGACTGCGCACGGCGGGCAGCGGGGTGTTCTGGCCGACGCCGGAGGATCCGCTGTTCCGGCTGGTCGGCGACTACGACCCCGCGCTGCCCGGCGGGTTCCCGACCTCGGACCACCGGCTGGTCTGGCTCGACCTGCGCTGCTGAGCGGCGGCGCCGAGCGGTCAGTCGGTGCCGGTGGCGGCGAGCGATCCCGGTGGGCGGGCGTCGCGGGAGGCGATCGCGTTCATCGGGATCTGCGCCGCGCGCACCCCCATGTCGAGCCGGGCCCGCTGGTAGAACTGCGCCCGGGCACGGCGGTAGTCGGCGAACCCGGTGCGCCAGGTCTGTTCGTCGACCGGTTCCTCACCGGTGGCGAACCCCTCCAGCCGCCACAGCGTTTCCGTGAGGGCCTGCGCGGCGGCGATGGTCGGCCCGTCGGCGAGCAGCAGGATCGACTCGAAGCACACGGACCGGTCTGACTCAGCCTGTCCGAGCCGGGCCAGCCCTTCCTCGCGGTCGATCGGGCTGATCGCGGTGACCAGACCGCGGCTGGCCAGCACCCGCGAGGTGAGCAGGGCGATCTGCTTGGCGGTGGCGGCGAATTCGACGTACCCGGCGAGCCGCCGCTCGTCCCACCGCACGGACTGTTCCCGACGCCACCGGTTGCGCTCGGTGATTCCGGTGCCGACGTAGGTGAGCACCCCGCCGACGACCACCGCGAGGATGGTCGGCAGATGTTCCAGCAGAGACATCGCACTCTCCGTCGCATGGCCGGGCTTCAGGGTAGGAAGCCGGCACAAGCCCGTGTGCCGACCGCTCGCCCCGGTCCCCCGCAATCTCCGCTTGCTCCCGCCTTACGCTGTAAGTTAATCTGCCTTACAGCGTAAGATCGACCGGTCGCGTCTACGGACGCCCGGCGGACGAGAAGGGGGATCTCTCGTGAGCGATCTGGTCCGCACGGCGCGGCTGACCGGCGTGTTCTATCTGGGACTCGGCGTCACCGCCATGCTCGGTTTTCTGGTCGTCCGACCCCAGCTGTTCGCCGCCAGCGACCCCGCCGCGACACTGGGCAACCTGGTCGGGCACGACATGCTCGCCCGCGTCGGCGTCGCGCTCGAGCTGGGCGTCGTCGTCACCCAGGCACTCGCCGCCGTCTGGTTCTACCGCCTCTTCCGCACCGCCGACCCGGTCGCCGCCGGCAGCATCGGCGCGTTCGGTCTGGTCAACGCGGTGGCGATCATGGGCAGCGCGGCGATGCTCGCCACGGCCGGCGAGGTCGCGGCCGAGCCGATCGGCGACGCCGCAACCACCGTCCAGACCCTCTACCTGGTCAGCGACAACCTGTGGGGGGTCGGCAACCTGTTCTTCGGGCTCTGGCTCATCCCGATGGGCACCAGTGTGCTCCGGTCACGCTGGATGCCGCAACCGCTCGGCTGGGTGCTCGTCGGTGGCGGAATCTGCTACCTCGCGAGCGGATTCCTGCTCTACCTCGCGCCCGACGCCCGGATCGTCGCCGACCTGCTCGTGGCGCCGGCCACCGTCGGGGAAATCTGGATGATCGGCTACCTGCTGACCGTCGGCGTCCGGCGACAGGTGCCGTCGCGGGTGTTGCCGCACCGTCAGGGCGGGTAGGCGAAGATTGCGGCGAATCACGTGCGACGCCGCGATCGGGCCCGACGAGGTGCGGAGAGCTGGCGAGGAGAGCTTCATCGGCAACGGGCAGTTCCTCAAGTCGATGATCCCGCACCACTCGCGGGCGATCCTGGTATGCGAGCGGTCGGACATCACCGACCCGGAAATCATCGAGCTGTGTGGACAGATCGTCGAGACGCAGCAGGAGGAGATCGACCAGATGAAGCAGATCCTGCAGCGGTACTTATGAGTCACCTCCGCGCGGCGCTCGGCGTCGTCCTCGCTGTCGTCGCCATCGGGGCGGGCACCCTGGCGGCCTGCACCGCCGACCCGCCGGAAGCCGATACCGGCCCGCCCGCCACCAGCGGCGCCGACCCGGTCGACCAGCGGTCAGCGGCGCCGCCGCCGGTCGCGCCCGCTCCGACGATCGCACCGCTGCCCGGCCCAATGGCCGACGCCCGGCCCGTCGCCTCGGTGGCCGCCACCAGCGGCCCGGTCTCGGTCGGCACGGTCGAGGTCCCGCCCGGCCGGTTGTCGGTCAGCCTCGACTGCGTCAGCGGCGGCCGCGGGGATGCCGCCGCCGCCAGCGGCGCGGCCGACCTCGCGGTGTTCCTCGACCCGGAGATGCGGTTCGAGCTGCAGTGCCCCGCCGACGAGGTGACGATGACCCGCAACGTCGACCAGGACCACCCGGGCGGTCCGGTCACCATCCGGGTCGAGGCCGGCGCGGACGTGCGGTGGAACCTGCTGGTCGAGCATCAGCCGGGCTAGGCTGCACCGGTGAACGGGTGCGTGTTCTGCCGGATCATCGCCGGGGAGTCCCCCGCGTGGCGGGTAGCCGACTCCCCCACCGGGGTGGCCTTCCTGGACACCCGGCCGGTGTTCCCGGGCCACGTGCTGATCAGCCCGCGCCCGCACGTGGTCACCCTGACCGACCTGCCGCCGGCCGATCTGGCCGGGTACTTCTCACTGGTGCAGCGGGTCGCGGCGGCGGTCGAGGCTGGCCTGGACGCGGGCGGCACCTTCGTCGCGATCAACAACCGGGTGTCCCAGTCGGTGCCGCACCTGCACACCCACGTGGTGCCCCGGACCAGGGGCGACGGGCTGCGCGGCTTCTTCTGGCCGCGCCGGCGCTACGCCGACGACGTCGAGGCCCGGCGGTACGCCGAACGGGTCGCCGCCGCGTTACCTCCCGGGCCGGATCTGCCGTGAAGCCGCCCTCGTGATCAGGCGGAGCGACGCGCGGAGTCAGCCTCGCCCGATATCCGGCAGAATATATAGACGTGCATATATTGACCTGGTGCGTGGACCCGACGGACCGCCCGGTCCCACGCCGGGTGGTACGGGAGTGGGGCCGGGCGGCGGATGGTCACCAGCGAGCGGTTATCCGGACCACCGTGTACGGCAGCACCGGGTCGGTCGCCCCGTACTGGAAGTTGACCAACAGCAGGTCGCGGCCGTCGAATGCGGCCGTCGACGGGCCGTGCAGCCGGGGGTCGGTGACCCGGGCCAGCAGCGTGGCCCGGGTGGCGTGGCGGTGCAGCCGCAGCACGTTGACCGTGTCGCCGTTCCCGTCGATGTTGCTGACCGCGTACAGCAGGTCGCCCCGGATCAGCAGGCCGTCGCCGTGCACCGCCGCGCCGCCCAGGTCGATCGCGGAGACGGTACGCCGCCGCAGGTCGACGCGGTGCAGCGCGCCGTCGTTGTAGTCCGCGACGATCAGATACCGCTGGTCCGGGGTGACCACCAGTCCGTTGAGGTTGAACCCGTCGTCGTAGTCGATGCCGGTGCCCCGCAGGTCGACGAACGGCCGCAGCGGCGCGGTCGCCCCGACGCCGCCACGCAACTGCCCGGCGGTGATCCGGTACAGGGTGGGCTGAAACGAGTCGGTCACGTAGACGTCGCCGTTGGCGGCCAACGCGACGTCGTTGAGCATCGAGTTCGAAGTGGCGGTGGCGAAGCGGTGCAGCAGGTCGCCGCTGCGGGTGTCGTACACCCAGACGTAGCCGGTGCCGCCGCCGGCGACGATCAGCCGGCCTGCCCGGTCGACCTTCATGCCGCCGGCGGTGGTCCGGCCGTCGGCATCGTCGCCGGCCAGCCAGACGGTGGTACGTGGGGAGCGAACGTCGCCCCGGTAGATCCGCCCGTCGGTGAGGCTGCTGACGTAGAAGTACGGGCCGCGCGGGTCGCGGGCGATGCCTTCCGGGTAGGCATCGTCGCCGGCCAGCACGTAGCTGCCCGGCCGCTGGTGGTGCTGGTGGTGCTGGTGCGCTTGCGCCGAGCCGGCGTGAAATGCGATCGGTGCGGCCGCGGCGGGAGCTGCGGGTGCCGCCGGCCCAGCGGCGAGTACGCCGGACGTCGCGGCGACGGCGGCCGCGACGAGCAGTCGAGATGTGTGCACTGTGTCCCTTCCGGTGGTCGGTCGATTCGAGCCTGACCGGCGGGAACGACCCGCAACAAGATCACCTGAGTATGTCGGGATACCGTGCCGGTATGTCGGTCGAGCTGCGCGTCATGCGGTACGTCGTCGCCGTCGCCGAGGAGGGCAGCTTCGAGAGCGCGGCGCGCCGACTGCACATGGCGCAGCCGCCGCTGAGCCGACAGATCCGCGACCTGGAGCGGCAGCTCGGCGTACCACTGTTCGAGCGTCGGCCGACTAGGCTGACCGACGCGGGGGCGGCGTTCGTGGCGTCCGCCCGGCGGCTGCTCGACGACGCCGACTCGGTGGTCCGGGGGGCCCGGGCCGCCGGGCAGGGTCAGATCGGGACGGTGCGGATCGGGTTGGTCGCCAGCGCCACGTCGCAGGTGCTGCCGCGCCTGCTAGCGGCGGTACGGGCCGCCCATCCGCAGATCACCGTACGGACGCGGGAGGCGTGGCCGGCCGAGCTGGACGCCGGGCTGCGGGCCGGCCGGTTCGACCTGGTGCTTTCCCGGGGGATGCCGGGCTACCAGGACCTGGACCGCCAGACGGTACGCCGGGAGCCACTGGTAGCGGTGGTCGACGCCGGACATCCGCTGGCCGGGCGTACCGCTGTCGGGTCGGACGCGGTGGGGCCGGACACGGCCGGGTCGGAGACGGTCAGGTCGGACGCGGTCGGGTTGGCCGACCTGGCCGGCGGCCGGCTGAGTCTGCCGCCGGAGGAACTGACGCCCGGCTACCGGTCGGCGATCCTGGCCGCCTGCGCCCGCGCCGGGGTGGTCGTCGAGGTGGTCGACTGCGAACAGGTGGGGTGGCGCCGGATCGGGCTGGCCGACGTCGACGGTTTCGCCCTGGTACCCCGATCGCTCACCCAGTTACCCACAGTGGACGGGGTGGTGCTCCGGCTGACCGACGAGCTTCCCGCCCCTGATCTGGAGCTGGTGTGGCGGCGGGACGCCACGTCACCGGCCGGACTGGCCGTCGCCCGGCTCGCCCACGACCTTCATTGATCATCGAACGGGGCCGCTCAGCTGTCCGACGACCGACGGGTGACCGCGCGGGCCAGCGGCGAAACCTTCGTCAACCGGGCCGAGGCGGCGGCGGTGAGCGCCTTACGGCCGTAGGTCTGCAGGGTCGCCCGGTAGACGGCCTCCGGCTGGTGCCAGCCGAGGACGCTGGCGTGCCCGGCCATCACCTGCGCGAGTTCGGCGGGCGGCACCTCCTCCAAGGTGCGTGGACCGAGCGCCCGGGGCAGCGCCGGCGGTTGATGGGCGAGCCGGTAGGTGCTCGGCTGGACTCCGGACTCACCGAGGGGGTTGTCCCGGACGAGCAGACCTCTGCGTACCACTGCGGTGACCACCTTGTTGATCGCGCTCGCCGAGGCCCGGCCGACGCGCTTACCACCGGCCGCATGCACGTACGCGGTCTGCAGCCGCTCGCCGGTCATCGGGCCTTCGCAGGCGACGATGGCGAGAATGGCCTCCTGCATCCCGGGCGGCGGCGGAGTCTCGGCGCGCGGGGCGTCGCCCTGGAAGATCTCGTACGGCTTGAGCCCAGGCGCCGGGTCCGAATCCCGCTCGGCGGGTTCCACCGGACCGACCGGCTCCACCTGCTCGACGGGTTCCACCGGACTGACTGGTTCCGCCTGGCTGACTGGTTCCGCCTGGCTGACTGGTTCCGCCTGGCTGACTGGTTCGCGCGCCGGTTCGGCTGCCGCTGCCCAGCCGGACGGGCGGATACCCCGCCGGTCCAGCGCCGCCCGCAGATCCTGCAACACCGCCGCTTCATCGACGACGAACGACGACTGCGGGATACGGAAGAACTCCCAGCCGCAGCGCTCCAGTTCCCGCTGCCGGGCCATGTCGGCCTCGTAGCGGTCGGGCCCGTGCCAGGCGTCGCCGTCGCACTCGACCGCGAGCCGTCCGTTCGGACCTATCACCACCAGGTCGATGAGATAGCCGATCGCCTCGAACTGCGGCACGACGGTGAAGCCGGCGGCGACGAGCCGGTTGTAGACACGCTGCTCGAACAGTGAGTCGAAGGGTGCGACCCGGCGGTCCTCGGGCACCTCGGTCGGCAGTCGGGTGCCGTCGTGCTCGCTCGGGCGGGCGGTCACGCCGTAGCAGTAGTCGAGCAGCTGGTAACGCATGTCCTCGGGATTGCCGAGGTCGCTGAGTCGGACCGAGTGGAAGACCCACATCTGGTCCTTGGCGCGGGAGGCGGCGACGTTGTAGCGCTGCACGTACATCTCGGCTATGGCGGCACCGATCCGTACGCCGTCCTCCATCGCCGCGACCATGCTGAGGAACACGACGTCGCGTTCGGATCCCTGGAAATCGGCGGAGTCGCCGCACCGCAGCTCCCGGCGCTCCCATTCCGCCGGATCGAGCTGTTCCAGCAGCAGCCGTTCAATCCGCTTGGCCTGATGGACTCCCTGCAGCGAGATCACGCCGAAGGTCAGACCGTCGTAGCGGGGGTCCTGCGCACAGGCCACGATCTGCGCGACGACCGCCTCGGCCTCCGGCGGGTTGACCTTGTTGCTGGTGCCGCTGACATAACCGTTCCCGACGTGCACCGGCCGGATCGGTTCGAGGCGGTCGGCCCCGTACTGACGGACGGGGATCAGCCGGATGTTCTCCGGCTCGTACGCGATCCGGTTGGAGAAGTTGATGATCTCCGGAACGCAGCGGCGGTGTTCGGTCAACGGAATCAGGCCGCTAAACCGCATCTTGGCCTCGTCGAACAGGCTTCGCTTCGGGTCCTGCCACGACGCCCGGTACGGGTCGTCGCCGAGGTACTGGTCCGCGAGGTCGCGCAGATGTTGCTGGTCGACGCCGACCCCGCTCGGTGAGACCTGCTTGTCGTCGCCGATCACCACGATCTTCGGCGCCAGGTACTGCAGGAACGTCGCGGCCAGCCCCGCCTGTGATGCCTCGTCCACGACGACGACGTCGAACATGTCCGGCTGCACCTGCAGCTGTTCCGCGATCCGGTAGATCGGCATGATCCAGACCGGTACCGACGGGCGGCAGCGGTCCATGGCCTGGCGGATCTCGGCGCGACGCTGATGGGCGTACTTGCCGGTGCCCTTGCCGAGCCCTCGCACGAGTTGGCCGTACTGCTGCAGGTTGGCCCGGGCGGAGCCGCTGATCCGGTCCGGCGAGGCGGCATGTCGCCAGGCGCGGGCGGCGGCCAGCTCCTCGACGTGGCCCCGGATCCGGCCCTCGAGCTCACCGATCTCGGCCTGCAGCCGGTTGAGATCGGTGATCTGCCGGTCGGCGAGCCACGCGCCGACGACCGCCCAGGCCCAGGCGTCGTCCCAGCCGTCGAGGCGCTCGTCCCATCTGTCATCGGCGCAGTCGGTGACGACGGCGTCGTGCAGGCGGGGCGCCACCGCCCGCAGCCGGGAACCGAGCGCGTCCCGACGGTCGACGAGTTCACGCACCTGGGTCAGTCGCGTGAGCCGAGCGACAGCGGCGGCGTACCTGCCCACGTCCCGGGCGGCGACCGCCTCCACCAGCTCGCGCAGCGGTGCAGCGGCGGTCGGCTGATGGCTCAGCGCGACGACCGGCTCCCCGATGGCGTTCACGGCGGTCCGGGTCCGCGCCAGGTGGTCGGCGGCGGCGGCCGAGTCCACCAACGCGGCGTAGGCCCGTACTGCCGAAAGATCCGACCACTGTGGGCGGGGTAGCTGTGCGGCCGCCAGCCGGTGCTCCTGGTCGGTCAGCCCGGCGCCGAGCGCGAGAACCCGCTGCAGTTGGCTCAGCTCGGTCTGGTGCCAGGTCAGCCGTTCCTGGAAGGTGTCCTCGGGCGGGACGACGACGGTGGCCGGCCAGGCGCGGTCGGCAGCGGTCAGCAGCCGGGTGGCCTGTGCCCAGGCGAGGAACGCGTTGACGGCCTCGACCGTGGTCGGCGGGCGACCGTCCACGCGGACCCGGCTGAACAGCTCCCGAGCCGCCTTGACCGGCTTGGCGGCGAGCAGGTTCAGCACCGGCGTGCCGTCGGCTGCGAGCTTGACCCTGCCGCCGGCCGCCAGGTGCTCGCGCAGGTGGTTGGCGAGCGACACGAGTTGGGCGACGTCCGGCCCGGCCTGGGGCACGCCGCCGGCCTGCACGCCGGTGACCTGCACGTCGGTGATGCCGAGGTAACGCACCTGCGGTTCGGCCTGTGCCACCAGTTGCCGCAGTTGCGCGGCCCGGTTGTGCCACAGCTGTCCCCGGCCGCAGGTCACGTCGGCCAACGCGTCGGCCATCCACGGTTCGCGTCGTCGCGCCAGGTCGTCGGCGGTGTCGGCGAGGCGGTGCAGATCCTGCTGCAGCGCGGTCCGGGCCGCCGGAGGCAGCGCTCTGACCACCGCGTACGCCGGATGTTGCCGGCTGTCGTGCCGCGCGTCGTGGGCGGCGCGGGCCTGTTGTTCGGCGGTGACGGCAGCGGCGAAGTCCGCTGGCGGGGCCAGCCGCGCGGGGTCGGCCAGCGTGGCCCGCGACGACGCTTCGTCCGCGATCAACTGCTGGTCGCGCAGCAGCCGCAACCACTCAATGATCTCGGTTCGGGTCAGCGGGGGCTCGTCACCGGGTGCTGCCGGTGCCCACGGATGAATCCACCCGTACCGTTCTCCGGCGTGGCGGTGCGCCTCGGCGATCGCGGCCAGCGTGCCCCGGTACGGTCCCCGTTCGTGCCGGACGACTTCGGCGGCCCGCACGTCGACCAGCCGTTCGTGCAGTTGGGCACGCTGACGCCGGAGTTGGTCGATCGCGTCGAGGTGCCGGGTGATGGTCAGGTCGGACTCGTCGGCGTCGAAGTCGATGGCATGCTGCGAGATCGTGTTGACCGCGACCTTCAGGTCCGCCATGTCCTCCCTGGACGCGCCGACGACCGCGACCGACAGCGGCCGGATCGCCTCCGGGAGCTTTGTGCGCACCTCCTTGAGCGCACGATCGGTCTGCGCGGTGACCAGGACCCGCTTGCCCTGGGCGAGCAGATGGCTGAGCAACGCGGCGGCGGTGTGTGTCTTGCCCGTGCCGGGCGGGCCCTGCACCAGGGTCTGCGCGTGCCGATCCACCTGCTGAAGGATCTTCAGTTGCTTGTCGTTCACCGGCAGCGGCAGGTAGAACTCGTCGTCGACGGCGACCACCGCGCCGGGCGTCGGGTCGGTCACGGTCACCGGACGGTGATCCGGATCCACCAGCGGCAGGATCCCCTCCGGCACGAAAGCCGCGTCGATCAACTGCTTGCGGATGCGCTCCAGCACCTCGACCAGCCCGTGGCTGCGCCGACGCAGGACGATCGCGGGCGCCAGGGTCACCTCGGGCCGCGCGGGACCGCCGCTGCCGGGCAGTTCCGTCTCGAGGTAGCCGCCGTCCGGGTCGAGGCTGTGCGCCACGCGTTGCAACAGCTCGCCGATCGTCGCCACGTTCAGCGGATGGTCGGCGAAGGTCCGTGCGGTTTCCCGGACCTCGCCGATGTGCCGCGACCGCGTCAGGTGCGAATCCAGCATGTCGAGTTCGAGGCGCAGCGGGTCGGCCGATTCGGCGGCGTTGACGTGCAGTGTGCCGGTTACCGGGTCGAGGTCGATCGTGACCGGTACGGTGAGCAGGTGTCGCCGTACGGCCGGATGGTCGGCTGGCTTCCAGGTGAGGCATCCGACGGCGAGGACCAACTCCTTCTCTTCGGGATTACTCGCCGCCGCCGCTTGCATCGAGAAGAGCGTGCCGTACGCCTCACGCACCGGCTGATCGACGCGTTCCCGCTCCGCCCAAGTCTCCCAGCGGATCAGCCAGGCCCGGTAGGCGTCCTCGATGTCGGGGTGCTCAGCCAGACGAAACACCGCAGGGTTGCCGTCGACGTCCGGCTCCCCGTCCGGATCCGGAACTTCCACCTTGAGCTGCGGGGTGATCTGTGGATCGTCGATGCCTGCGGTCAACCAGCGGCGCAGCGCCTCGCCGACGGCGGGCGGTCGGACCAGATCGATCCGGTCGATGTGCCCGACCTCGTCGCCCGGCTCCGGCGTCGCGCCCCAGTGCGCGAAGTGCACGGCGGAGTGTCGTGGCATTCTCCGCGTCCAGGCGACCTCCTCGTAACTGTCGACCGTGCGGGGCGCCGAGACGACCGACTGCTGTGCCCGCGCCAGGAACTCGAAGAGTCGCACCGCCCGATCGAGGCGGTTCGCCGCAGAGGACGTCAAGATACGGTTTCCTAATGAGTTCTGGGAGTGAGCCATCCGGCAAACTCCTGGTGGGTAGGTAGCCGCCAGCCGGTGAGCACTCCGGGTTCCTGGACGTCGA
>NZ_JBSWXD010000095.1:0-26441 GCF_056160425.1 Micromonospora sp. ABR4_055 | reverse complement strand
CGGCCCGGCGGCCGTTCCGCCACCGGCACCGCCGCCGGCCTGCCGTTGCCCGCCGGCCTGCCGGTGTCGCCCGGTCCGCCGTCATCCGGGTCGGCGCTGTCGGCTGGCGCGGCGGTGTCGGTCGGCTCGCCGGCATCCGGGGTCACGGGCGTGGCCGGTTCGGCGGCAGGTGATGCCACGGCACCGGCCGGTCCGCCGTCGGTCGGTTCGCCACCGTGCCACCAGGTGCCCTCCGGCCCGGCCGTCGCCCAGGGGCTCGGCCGCCGCCGACGCTGCTCGGGAGCGCCCGCCGGCTCCCGGGTGGGTGGGGCGGTCGGCGGCTCGTCGGACTCCGGCATGCTGGGTTCCCCGGTCACCCCGCCATTTGACACCCCGGCACGCGGAGCCGGGGCGAACCCCCGAAGGCGTGTCGCGCTCCGCCGGGCGGCTCGGCAACCCGTTCGCGTACGCCCGGTGACACTAACTAGGCTGGTCGTATGAGTCACGTTCTCGCGGCGGTCGCCTGGCCCTACGCCAACGGGCCCCGCCACATCGGCCACGTCTCCGGTTTCGGGGTGCCCTCCGACGTGTTCAGCCGGTACATGCGGATGGCCGGCCACGACGTGCTCATGATCTCCGGCACCGACGAGCACGGCACCCCGATCCAGGTGCAGGCCGACAGCGAGGGGCTGAAGCCGCGCGAGCTGGCCGACCGGTACAACCGGGTGATCGTCGAGGACCTGCACGGGCTCGGCCTGTCCTACGACCTGTTCACCCGGACCACCACCGGCAACCACTACCAGGTGGTCCAGGAGCTGTTCGAGACGTTGCACCGCAACGGCTACATCGTTGCGAAGACCACCCTCGGCGCGATCTCCCCGTCCACCGGTCGCACCCTGCCGGACCGCTACATCGAGGGCACCTGTCCGATCTGCGGCTACGACGCCGCCCGGGGCGACCAGTGTGACAACTGCGGCAACCAGCTCGACCCGGTTCAGCTGATCGACCCGCGCTCGAAGATCAACGGGGAGACGCCGAACTTCGTCGAGACCGAGCACTTCTTCCTCGACCTGCCGGCGTTCGCCGAGGCGCTCGGCACCTGGCTGGACGCCCGCGACGGCTGGCGGCCCAACGTCCTGCGGTTCTCCCGCAACCTGCTCGACGACCTGCAGCCCCGGGCGATCACCCGGGACCTGGAGTGGGGCGTGCCGATCCCGCTGGACGGCTGGCGCGAGCGCGGCGACAAGCGGATCTACGTCTGGTTCGACGCGGTGATCGGTTACCTGTCGGCCTCGATCGAGTGGGCCCGGCGGTCCGGTGACCCGGACGCCTGGCGCCGCTGGTGGACGGCGGACGCCCAGGGCAAGGAGGCACGCGCCTACTACTTCATGGGCAAGGACAACATCGTCTTCCACTCGGTGATCTGGCCGTCGCTGCTGCTCGGCTACTCCGGCGAGGGCGACCATGGCGGTGAGTCAGGTCAGCTCGGCCGGCTCAACCTGCCCACCGAGGTGGTTTCCAGCGAGTTCCTGACCATGGAGGGGCGCAAGTTCTCCTCCTCCCGCCAGGTGGTCATCTACGTGCGGGACTTCCTGGCCCGCTACGACGCCGACGCGCTGCGCTACTTCATCGCCGTGGCCGGCCCGGAGAGCCAGGACACCGACTTCACCTGGGCGGAGTTCCGGCGCCGCAACAACGACGAGCTGGTCAACGACTGGGGCAACCTGGTCAACCGGTCGATCTCGATGGCCGCCAAGAACTTCGGCGCCATCCCGCCGGTCGACCCGGCCGGGCTGACCGCCGCCGACGAGGCGCTGCTGGCGACCAGCCGGGCCGCGTTCGGCACGGTCGGCGCACTGATCGAACGGCACCGGCAGAAGCAGGCGATCGGTGAGGCGATGCGGGTGGTCGCCGAGGCCAACCGCTACCTGTCCGACCAGGCCCCGTGGAAGCTCAAGGGCGAGGCGGACAAGCCCCGGATGGGCACCGTCCTGCACGTCGCCCTGCAGGTGGTCGCGGACGCGAACACCCTGCTCACCCCGTTCCTGCCGCACTCGGCGCAGAAGATCCACGAGCTGCTCGGCGGCGCCGGCGTACACGCGCCGATGCCCCGGATCGTCGAGGTCGACGACCTCGACGCCGGTCCGGCGTACCCGATCCTCACCGGCGACTACCGCGACGGTGCCCGGTGGGAGTCCACCCCGGTCGAGGCCGGCCGGCCACTGGCCGCGCCGAAGCCGGTGTTCCGCAAGCTCGACGAGTCGATCGTCGACGAGGAGCTGGCCCGGCTCACCGCCTGACCGGGTGACCGACTACCTGGCCGGGTTGCTGCTCGGCCTCGGCCTGATCATGCCGATCGGGCCGCAGAACGTCTTCGTGGTCAGCCAGGGGCTGGCGGTCGGCCTGCCGCGTGCGCTGTGGGCGGTGCTGGCCGCCGGCTGCTGCGACACGCTGCTGATCGTCGCCGGGGTCGCCGGCGTGTCCGGCCTGATCGCCACCGTGCCGGGCGTGCGGCCGGCGCTGCTCGCCTGCGGCGCGGTCTTCCTCACCTACCTGGGCGTGCGGTCCATCCGTACCGCCGGCGGGCACCTCGCCGTCGGCCCACCGGGCGGGCCGGGTCCGGGGCCGGCGGCCGGGTCGGCCCGCCAGGTCGTCGGGCGTACGGTCAGCGTCTCGCTGCTCAACCCGCACGCCATCCTCGACATGGTCGGGGTGATCGGGGCAGCGGTGATCGCCCAGCCGGCGGACTCCCGGGCGACGTTCGCCGCCGGGACGCTCTCCGCGTCGTGGACCTGGTTCCTGATCCTGGCGGTCGGTGCCGCCCAGGCGCGTCGCTTCCTGACGCCGCGGGTGATCGCCTGGTTCGACCGGGTGTCCGGCGCGATCATGCTGGTCTTCGCCGGCTACTTCGCCCTCGAGCTGACCCACCTGGCCGCCGGGTGAGCGCGGTGCTCCCGCCGGTTCACAGCGGGTACGGCAGGTCGGTCGCGCCTTCGTCGGAAATCTCCACGCTCGGTGCCCACACCTCGTACACGCCGCGTTCGTAGCACTGCGCGCCGAGCGACGCGACCGCCTCCGGGGTGGGCCGGCACAGCCGCAGCCGGCTCCACCCGGAATCCTGCCTCAGCACCTGACAGCGGGCGTCGCGCCAGGTGGCGAGCCGCACCCGGCGGGCCAGCGAGTCGACCGGGTAGCGAGCGGCCCGGGTCATCGCCAGCACCCGGAACTCGTGCGGCGGGTCGGCGACCGCCTCGTAGGTCTGGCCGTCGTGGGTGCCGACCAGCTGGGTCGACTGCGGCAGGTCGCCGGTGCGCAGGTACTCCTGGTCGGACGGGACGTCGGGGATCCCGTCGAGCAGGTGTCGTCGCTGCGGCCCGGCCATCCGGATCCAGCCGCGCTGCTCTGGCTGGTAGGTGTACAGCACCACCTCGGCACCGTCCGGGGTGTACGCCAGCAGGGCGGCGTTGGCCGGCATCGGCAGGTCGGTGCAGCCGGCGGTGACGAACTCGGGGATCAGATGGCGCCCGCTCGGGGTGAACCCGGTGCCGAGCACCGGCGGGCCGATCCGGTCCCGGGGCGGCATGGCCGCCAGCCCCTGGTACGCCGGCCCGGCCGGGATCTCGTAGTCGTCGGCGCCGATGGCCCGCCAGCGCAGTGCGTACGCCACCTCCAGGCTGTCCCGCCCGCCCTCGTCGTCGGTGCGCAGCAGGGCCAGGTCGGCCGGGGTACGCAGGTGCGCGATGTCGTACTCGCGGTAGCAGAAACCGGCCGGTGCCCAGCCACGCAGGAAGCCGGCCACCTGTCGGCCGGAAAGTACCTTCATCATCCGGGTGCCGCGCCGGACCGTCGCGGTACGCCGGACCACGGTATTTGCCGGATGGTCGGCGGCCGACGGCGTCTGACTCAGCTGATGTACGTCCGCCCAGCTGGCGGCCCGGGTCAACGGGGCCATCAGCGGGCTGTCGCCCGGATCGTCGGTGCGGTCGTCGGCACCCGCGCCGGCACCGGAGGCACCCGTGCCGCCGGCGGAGATACCCACGCCGGAGACCGGGCCGACCTCGCTGGCATGCACGTGGCGGAACCAGCGGCCCCGGCCGTCGCGCTGGAAGCCGGCTACCGGGTCCATGCTGACCAGCCGGTAGGCGGCCCCTCGGGCGATCTCCTCAGCCGGGTAGACCGCACCCTCGAAGCGGACGTGCAGGCCGGCCGGGGCATCGGCGACGCCGCCACGCGCAGAGCTCAGAGTCACGTCGCCGAAGGTAGTTGCCGGGTCACCGCTTCGGGTGAACGCGTGGTAGCCGCCGCATGTCCATTGGCGGTGCCGCCCGGGTGGCCCGGTGCACCGGCCGGACCGGGACGTGTGATGCTGTCCGATGATGACGCAGCCAGCCGAGACCCGCCGGCAACGGGCCGCCCGCCGGGCCGGGGAGTTCCCGCCGCCACCCGATCCGCTGCCCGTACCGGTGATCGACAGCCACACCCACCTGGACCTGACTGTCGCCGAACCGGCGGTCCTCGGCCGGGACAGCGGCGACCCGGTGGCCACCTTGATCGCCCGGGCCGCGTCGGTCGGCGTCGACCGGCTGGTCCAGGTCGGTGTCGACCTGGAGTCGTCGCGCTGGGGCGCGGACCTCGCCGCGCGATCGTCGGCGGTGGTCGCCACGGTCGCCCTGCATCCCAACGAGGCACCCCGACTGGCCGACCTGGACGAGGCGCTGCGTGAGGTCGAGGCGCTGGCCGCCGCCGATCGGGTGCGCGGCGTCGGCGAGACCGGGCTGGACCACTTCCGGACCGGGTCGGACGGACTGGCCGCGCAGCAGGCCAGCTTCCGGGCGCACATCGCGATCGCCAAGCGGTACGGCAAGCCGCTGGTGATCCACGACCGGGACGCGCACGCCGACGTGCTGCGGGTGCTCGACTCCGAAGGCGCCCCGCAGACCGTGGTGATGCACTGCTTCTCCGGCGACGCGGATTTCGCCGCCGACTGCGTCCGGCGCGGCTTCGTGCTCAGCTTCGCCGGTACGGTGACCTTCGGCAACGCCGCCGGGCTGTGCGCCGCAGCGGCCGTCACGCCGGTCGAGCAGATGCTGGTGGAGACCGACGCGCCGTACCTGACGCCGGTGCCGCACCGGGGCCGGCCCAACGCCTCCTACCTGATCCCGCACACCGTCCGGCTGCTTGCCGAGGTCACCGGCACCGACCTGACCGAGTTGTGCGCCGCGATCTCGGCCACCGGCGACCGGGTGTTCGGGCCGTGGTGAGCCGGTGACCGAGTTGCTCGGTCCGGCGCAGATCCGGGAGCTGGCCGGCCGGCTGGCGGTGGCACCCACCAAACGGCTCGGGCAGAACTTCGTGCACGACCCGAACACGGTCCGGCGGATCGTGTCCGCCGCCGATCTGCCAACGGACGCGGTGGTGCTGGAGGTCGGCCCCGGGCTCGGCTCGCTGACCCTTGGCCTGCTCGACCAGGTGCGCCACCTGCACGCGGTGGAGATCGATCCGGTGCTCGCCGGCGCGCTGCCGCAGACCGTCGCCGGCTGCGGCGGCGACCTCGCCCGGCTGACCGTGCACACCGCCGACGCGCTGCGGACCACCGCCGCCGGTCTCGGCGGGCCGGAACCGACCGCGCTGGTGGCCAACCTGCCGTACAACGTGGCGGTGCCGGTGGTGCTGCACCTGCTCGCCGAGCTGCCCAGCCTGCGGCAAGGGCTGGTGATGGTGCAGAAAGAGGTGGCCGACCGGCTGGTCGCCGGCCCGGGCTCGCGCACGTACGGCGTACCGTCGGTGAAGCTGGCCTGGTACGCCGCCGCCCGTACTGCGGGTCGGGTCCCGCCGAGCGTGTTCTGGCCGGTGCCCAACGTCGACTCCGGGCTGGTCGCGTTCACCCGCCGCGAGCCACCGGCGGTGCCGGCGGGTCAGCCGGTGGACGGGTTCCGGCGTCGGGTCTTCGCCGTGGTGGACGCCGCGTTCGCGCAGCGCCGCAAGACGCTGCGGGCGGCGCTGGCCGGCTGGGCCGGCGGGGCGGACCGGGCGGCGGCGGTGCTGGCCGCGGCCGGGGTCGACCCGCGTGCGCGGGGGGAGGCGTTGACCGTGGCGCGGTTCGCGGCGATCGCTGCGGCGGCGCCGCTGGTCGAAACGGTGGCCGAGTAGGCTGGCGGCCGTGATCGTGACGAGAGGTACCCGCGCGGCCCACCTCAGCCGGGGTATTTCCCGGTGACCGAGGCATGGCGGCCGGGCGACGAGGACGAGATTTTCCGTCGCGGCGCCCGCAGCTCGGTCAAGGTGCGGGTGCCAGCCAAGATCAACCTGCGGTTGGCCGTCGGCCCGCTCCGGCCCGACGGCTACCACGAGGTGAGCACCGTCTACCACGCGATCGCGCTCTACGACGAGCTGACCGTCCGGCGGGCCGACACGCTGATCCTGACCATGGACGGTGAGGGCACCGGCGAGCTGGCGCTGGACGACTCCAACCTGGTGCTGCGCGCCGCCCGGGCGCTGGCCAGGCACGCCCGGGTCCCCGCGCACGCCCGACTGCACCTGCGCAAGCAGATCCCACTCGCGGCCGGCCTGGCCGGCGGCAGCGCGGACGCCGCCGCAGCGTTGGTCGCCTGCGACGAGCTGTGGGGGACCGGGCTGACCCGTGACGACCTGGCCGGGCTGGCCGCCGGCATCGGTTCGGATGTGCCGTTCCTACTGCACGGCGGCACCGCGCTGGGCACCGGCCGGGGCGAGGCGATCAGCCCGGTGCTGGCCCGACCCACCACCTGGTACTGGGTCGTCGCGGTCGCCGACGGCGGCCTGTCCACCCCCGAGGTCTACGCCGAGCTGGACCGGCTGCGGGCGGCCGGTGCGGCGCCGCCACCGGTCGGCGCCGCCGACGAGTTGCTGGCCGCGCTGCGCCAGCGGGATCCGCAGGTGCTGGCCGGCGCGCTCGGCAACGATCTCGAGCCGGCCGCGCTGTCCATGCGCCCGGCGCTCCAGCAGGTGCTGGACACCGGGGTGGCAGCCGGGGCACTGGCCGGCATGGTCTCCGGGTCCGGCCCGACCTGTGTCTTCCTGGCTGCGGACGCGGCTGGCGCGGCCACCGTCGCGGCCGCGCTCGACGATGCCGGGGTCTGCCGGGACGTGCACCTGGCGCACGGCGCCGTCGCCGGGGCGAGGCTGATCTGATGGTGAACATTGTCAATCTGGATCGGGTGTCCAAGGGCTACGGCGCAGTCGGGCAGTTGCTCACCGAGGTCTCGCTGGGCTTGGACGACAGCGACCGGATCGGCGTCGTCGGTCTCAACGGTGCCGGCAAGTCGACCCTGCTGCGGCTGCTCACCAAAGCCGAGGAACCCGACGCCGGGCGGGTCACCCACCGCCGGGACCTGCGGGTCGCCGCGCTGCCCCAGACGCTCGAGCTGGCCGGTGACGCCACCGTACGGGACGTGGTGCTCGGCACCGCGTGGCTGGCCGAGGGGTTCGGCGCCGAGCACGAGTGGGCCGGCGACGCCGGGGTGCGTACCGTCCTCGACGGTCTCGGCATGCCGCACCTCGGCCTGGACCAGCCGGTCGGGCCGATGTCCGGCGGCGAGCGGCGCCGGATCGCCCTGGCCGCGCTGCTGATCCGCCCAGCCGAGCTGCTGATCCTGGACGAGCCGACCAACCATCTGGACGTCGCCGGGGTGGCCTGGCTCGCCGCGTACCTGGTGCAGCGTCGCCGGGGCGCGCTGGTAGTGGTCACCCACGACCGGTGGTTCCTCGACGAGGTCTGCACCGACACCTGGGAGGTCGCCGACCAGACGGTCCGCGCCTACGAGGGCGGGTTCGCCGCCTGGACGCTGGCCCGCGCCGAACGGGAGCGGGTCGCCGCGGCTACCGAGGCCCGCCGACAGAACCTGCTGCGTAAGGAGATCGCCTGGCTGCGCCGTGGCCCGCCGGCCCGTACCTCCAAGCCGCGGTTCCGGATCGAGGCGGCGAACGCGCTGATCGCCGACGTGCCGCCGCCGCGCGACACCGTGTCGCTGCACCGGCTGGCCACCGCCCGGCTCGGCAAGCAGGTCTACGAGCTGGACGACGTGACCGCGTACGCCGGGGAGAAGCTGATCCTCGACGGGCTGACCTGGCAGATCGGTCCGGGGGACCGGTTCGCGATCGTCGGCGCCAACGGTGCCGGCAAGACCACACTGCTGCGGTTGCTGGCCGGGGTCCGTGCCCCTCAGCAGGGCCGGGTGGTGACCGGGGCGACGGTCCGGCCGGCCTTCCTGTCCCAGGAGCTGGCCGAGCTCCCCGGTGAGCTGCGGGTGCTGGAGGCGGTGGAGGAGGTTGCCCGCCGGGTGGTGTTCGGCGACCGCGAGCTTGCCGCGACCCAGTTCGCGGAGATGTTCGGCTTCACCGACCGGCGGCTGTGGACGCCGGTCGGAGATCTGTCCGGTGGCGAGCGCCGCCGGCTGCAGCTGCTGCGACTGCTGGCCGCCGAGCCGAACGTGCTGCTGTTCGACGAGCCCACCAACGACCTGGACACCGACACCTTGGCGGCGCTGGAGGACCTGCTCGACTCGTGGCCGGGCACGCTGATCGTGGCCAGCCACGACCGGTACCTGATCGAGCGGGTCACCGACGAGACGTACGGCATGTTCGGCGACGGCCGACTGGTGCATCTGCCCGGCGGGGTCGACGAGTACCTGGCCCGAGCCGGCGGTGCCGCCGGCTCCGGTGCGGCGCGGGCCGCCGGGGCCGGTCCCGGGGCCGACCGGCCGGCGGGTTCCGGTGTGGCCGGCCCGGCTGCGGCCGGCGACCGGCCGGCGGGTGACGCCGCCGGTGGCGGGCTGTCCGCCGGTGACCTGCGGGCGGCCCGCAAGGAGCTGGCCCGACTGGAACGCCAGGTCGGCAAGCTGGAGCAGCAGGAGACGGCGCTGCACGAGGAGTTGGCCCGACACGCCACCGACTTCACCCGGCTCGCCGAGCTGGACGCCCGACTGCGTGAGGTGCAGGCGCAGCGCAGCCGTACCGAGGAGGAGTGGCTCGCCCTGGCCGAGCAGGTGAGCTAGGCGTCGGGTGAGCCGGACCGGTTGGTGAGCTGGGCCGCGCCGGCCGGGGCCACCCCCCGCTGGTCGCGGGCGATGAGCGACAATCGTCGGCGACCACCCCCGTCGGCGTTGGAGCAGACCCCATGCACACCCCCGTCAACCACCCCGCCCGGCCGATCTACCGGGCGATCGCCGCGCTGACCGGCCTCTACCTGGTGATCTTCGGTGTCGTCGGGATCATCGTCACCAGCGGCGACGCCCTCTTCGCGCAGAACGACAGCCGGGTGCTGGGCCAAGGCGCCAATCTCGGCTTCTCCGGGCTGTGCCTGGTGCTGGGCGTGGCGGTGCTGGCCGGCGTGGGGCTCGGCCGCAACATCGACGCGGCGATCAACAAGGTGCTGGCGTACGGTCTGATGGCGTTGAGCCTGGCCGAGCTGGCGGTGCTGCGCACCGACGCCAACTTTCTCAACTTCACGGTCAGCACCTGCGTCGTCGTCATGATCATCGGCCTGGTGCTGCTGATGGCCGCCATGTACGGCCGGACCGGCACCGAGCAGGAGGCCCAGGCATGGCGGGACGGCCGGCTCGTGCTCTGAGCTCTGCTCCGGTTCGCTGCTCCGGTTCGCTGCTCCGATCCGGCTGATCCTGCGGTCGCCTACCGGCCGGTTCGGCTGCGCGCCACCCGCCCGCGACGGGAGAATCCGGGTAAGGACGCCCACGTCGCCGCGACGCGGGCCGTGGATCCGCGACAGGAGCGGCAGCCATGGCGCACATTCCGGTCAACCACCCGCTGCGGCCGGTCTACCGGACGATCGCCGGGATCACCGGCCTGTACGTGCTGATCTTCGGCATCGCCGGAACGGTCGCCACCTGGGGCGAGCCGCTGTTCGCCCGGGACGACGTCTGGGTGCTCGGGCTGCGGACCAACCTCGCGTTCTCAATCTCCTCGATCGTCTACGGCGGGCTGATCCTGATCGGGGCGATCATCGGCGGCCGGGCCGGGCACCTCGCCAACCTCACCATCGCGGTGATCTTCATGGTCACCGGCCTGCTGATGATGGCCCTGCTGCAGACCGATGCCAACTTCCTGAACTTCTCGATGTCGACGGTGATCGTCTCGCTGATTTTCGGCCTGATCTTCCTGGCCACCGGCCTGTACGACAAGGTGGGGCCGGTCGAGGCGGCCGGCGACGAGGAACGCTACCGGCGCGGCGCGCACCGATCGGCCGAGCGGCGTAGCAGCAGCGCCGCCAGCTAGGCGTCCCGGCGCCGCTGAACGGTCGTACGAGGTCAGCCGGCTTGATTCGGTTGCCTACTCTGGGTCCCCCGACGGCTGCCAGCCGTCACTCGACGGCCGGTCGGCCCCAGAGCGTCCGGGAGCCCCGATGGAACTCGCCCGTCTCTGGCTCGGGCTCATCGTCGCGGTTGCCCTGCCGATGAGCGTTGCTCTGTTGCGGCAGCGGCGGCTCGCCTCGGTCACGTTCACCGCGTCGTACTCTGCCTATGTCGTCTTCCCGGTCCTGTCCGGCTGGCGGGCCGTCGCGGTCTGGATCGTCGCGCTGGCCGCAGGTATGGCCGATCCGGCCTCAGGCCGACCGAGGCGGTACTGGCCAGGGGAGCTGAAGATCGCCGCACTCCGTGATGTGACGGGTGGGTACCTCCGCAGGCTCGGCATCGGCGTCCTGTCGTGGCGTTCCGCCCTGGTGCTGGCCGTGCCGTTGGTGATCGCCGGACTGATGCTGCACGGGGTGTCCGGGCTCGGCGCCGCCCTCGGCCAAACCACGGGCGACACTTGGGTGATCGTGATGTCCGGCTTGGCGATCGCGGTCTTCATTGGCAACGGGCTCGTCGCCGTGGCGATCCGTCCGTATGTCGAGGCGTTGGGTAACGACGGCGAAGACATGGGGACGATCGTTCCGGTCGGTGTGTATCTTGGTTGGATCGAACGGGCACTTGTTTTCATCTTCATCACCGCTGGTCAGCCGGAGGCGGCTGCCCTGGCAATTGCGGCGAAGTCGCTGGCCAGGCTCCCCGAACTGCAGCGTCACCAGGGAACCGATTTCGGTCAGTACGTCATAGTCGGTACGCTGACCAGCCTTCTGGTGGCCGTGGTCACTGGGGTCGCTGTCAGAGTGTCCCTCGGCCTTTCCCCTCTGTAGGAGCGATGGCCGACTTTTTCGATCACCCGAACATCCGGTTGCTGTTGTCGCTGTCGTTGCCGGTCTACGACTACGCCATCGCCGGAAGTGGGCCGCTGTTCGCCCGAGGGTGGATCGACGATCCGGCGGACATCGACGTGGTGGCCCGAGGTGCGGCGTGGGAAGCCGCGCGCCGCCTCGGCGATCCGGTGCCGGCACCCCATTCGACGGTGCAGTTGATTTCGTTGTTCGGCGGCAGGGTCGAGATCCTGGACGGCTGGTTTCGCGAGACATGGTCGACCGACCACCTGATCGACACTGCCGACGTCATCCACGGCCTACGGTTCGTGTCGCTGGCGGTCGTCGCCGCGACGAAACAGCTCCTCGTGCGCCCACGCGACATTGCCCACCTGGAGCTCATGCGAGCGCACGGCTGGGGATAGTCGGCATCTGGAGGAGCCGATCCGCCTGCCCGGCGGTCAGTGGTTGCGGCGCCGGGTCAGCAGGGTGGGTTTCGCTTCCAGGTGGGACAGGCCGTTCCAGGCCAGGTTGACCAGGTGCGCGGCGACCGTCTCCTTGCGCGGCTTGCGTACCTCCAGCCACCAGCGCCCGGTCAGCGCGACCATCCCGACCAGCGCCTGGGAGTACAGTTCGGCGAGCTTCGGGTCGTACCCCCGGCTCTTGAATTCGGCACCGAGGATGTGTTCCACCTGGTGCGCAACGTCGTTCATCACGCTGGAGAAGTTGCCGGCGGCCGACAGCAGCGGCGACTCGCGGACCAGCACCCGGAAGCCGTTCGTCTCCGCCTCGATGTAGTCCAGCAACGCCAACGCGGCCTGCTCCAACAGCTCACGTGGGTGCCCGGCGGTCAGCGCGTTGGTGATCCGGTCGAGCAGGGCGCGGACCTCCCGGTCCACCACGACCGCGTACAGCCCTTCCTTGCCGCCGAAGTGCTCGTACACCACCGGCTTGGAGACCTTCGCCCGGGAGGCGACCTCCTCGATGGAAGTGGCGTCGAACCCCCGCTCGGCGAAGAGCTGCCGTCCGATGGTGATCAGCTGCTCCCGGCGTTGCGCGGCCGACATACGGACCCGGGAGTTCGATTTGGCCGGTGCCGCCGGTGGTGGTGGCGGTGCCGGTGTGCCGCCCGGTGAAGCGTCACCGTTGGTGGTTGGGTTGTCCGTCACTTGGCTCCTCCTGCCAGTGCCGGGCCACCGGGCCGGTGCCCGCACCGACCCGGTGGGTAGCCGTACCGGCTGCGGTCCGGCTCAGCCAGCCGGCTTGACCAGCTTGGCCGCGATCCGTTCCGGCTTCGGCCAGCGGACGTTGGAGACCGCACCGGTCTTCTCCAGCAGCCAGATCACCCGGGCGGAGATGTCGATCTGCCCGCGCAGTACGCCGTGCCGGGCGCAGGTCGGGTCGGCATGGTGCAGGTTGTGCCAGCTCTCGCCGAAGCTCAGGATGGCCAGCGGCCAGAAGTTCGACGCCTTGTCGCCCTGCCGCACCTCGAAGGGGCGTTCCCCGTAGACGTGGCAGACCGAGTTGATCGACCAGGTGATGTGGTGCAGCAGCGCCACCCGGACCAGGCCGGCCCAGAAGAACGCGGTCAGCGCACCCTGCCAGGACCAGGTGGCCAGGCCGCCGATCGCCGCCGGGGCGAGCATGGTGAACACGACCAGCGCCGGGAAGAGCTGGTCGATGCGGCGGATGTCCTTGTCGGCGAGCAGGTCCGGGGTGAACCGCTCCTGGTTGGTCAGGTCGCGGTGGAACAACCAGCCGACGTGGGCGTAGAGCAGGCCCTTGGTCAGCCCCCAGACGCTGGTGCCGAACCGCCACGGGGAGTGCGGGTCACCCTCGATGTCGCTGAAGGCGTGGTGGCGGCGGTGGTCGGCGACCCACTGGATCACGTTGCCCTCGATCGCCAGCGAGCCGGCGAGCGCCAGGGTGATCCGCAGCCACCGCTTCGCCTTGAACGAGCCGTGGGTGAAGTACCGGTGGAACCCGACGGTGATGCCCAGCCCGGCTACCACGTAGAAGACCAGCCCGATGATGACGTCGGTCCAGCCCAGCCAGCCGCCCCAGGCGACCGGTACGGCGGCGATCAGCGCCAGGAACGGGACGGTCACGAAGGCGCCGAGGGCGATCAGCACACCGATCGACTGTTTGCCGACGGTCAGCGGCTTGGGGGCGGGGCCGGGGTTGGTCTGTGGCGGCTCGAGTAGGGCGGTTGACATGGCACCTCGCAGCGGTGACGGTTCGACCGCGGTGCGCCGGGGCGTTCCAGCCGGTGCGGCGGCCAGCGGTGAAGAAACGGGAACTTACGCCTACGTCACCGTAACCTACGGAGCCGTAGTTTTCTACGGCCGAGTTCCCGAGCCGGGCCGGTGTGCGCGCCCGCCCGGCCCGCCCATGCCGGGCGATGGGAGTACGCCGGAATCCGCCCGGCACGCTAGGCTGTGTCCGTAGCACGATCGGCCGTGGTGTAATTGGCAACACCTCGGGTTTTGGTCCCGATATTCTAGGTTCGAGTCCTAGCGGCCGAGCTTCCCGCGACACCCAGACCGCTGGCGGTGACGCTGGGTGTCGTGCCAGGTCAAGCAGGTGTGCCGCCGCTCTGACGGGAGCATTTCTCGTGATCCAGCCCCGGTCCCGTACCGTGGTCGTCCTCGCTGCCGGCGAAGGCAAGCGGATGAAGTCGGCGCTACCCAAGGTGCTGCACCCGCTGCTCGGCCGGACCCTGGTCGGGCACGTCCTCGCCGCTGCCGCGGCCGCCGCCGCCGAGCGCACCCTGGTCGTCGTCGGACACCGCGCCGAGCAGGTCACCGCGCACCTGTCGGAGATCGCCCCGGCGGCCGTGCCGGTGCTGCAGGCCGAGCAGCACGGCACCGGGCACGCGGTCCGGCTGGCGATGGCGGCCGCGCCCGACGCCACCGGAACTGTCGTGGTGCTCAACGGCGACGTGCCGCTGCTGCGTCCGGAGACGGTCGCCGAGCTGATCGAGGCGCACGAGTCGGCCGGCGCGGCCGCCACCGTACTGACCGCCGAGGTCGCCGATCCGACCGGTCTGGGGCGGATCGTCCGCGATCCGGCCGGCGGCCTGGAGCGCATCGTCGAGGAGCGCGACGCCAGCCCGGAGCAGCGCCGGATCCGCGAGATCAACGCCGGGATCTACGCCTTCGACGCGGCCGGACTGCGCGACGCGCTCGGCAAGCTGACCACCGACAACGACCAGGGCGAGGAGTACCTGACCGACGCCGTCGGTCTGCTCGCCGCCGCCGGAGCGCCGGTCGGCGTGCACGTCGCCGCCGACGTGACCGAGACGCTGGGCTGCAACGACCGGGTGGAGCTGGCCCGGTTGCGCCGGCTGCTCGCCGACCGGGTCAACGAGGGCTGGATGCGCGCCGGGGTGAGCATCCTCGACCCGGCCACCACCTGGATCGACGTGACGGTGCACCTGGAACGCGACGCCGTCGTCGAGCAGAACACCCAGCTGTACGGCACCAGCACGGTCGGAGCCGAGGCCATCGTCGGGCCGGACGTCACATTGATCGACACCGCAGTCGGTGCGGGCGCGACCGTGCTGCGCTCGCACGCCGTGCAGGCCCGGATCGGCGTCGGCGCGAGCGTCGGCCCGTACGCCTATCTGCGCCCGGACGCCCAGCTCGACGAGCGGGCCAAGGTCGGCACCTTCGTCGAGGTGAAGAAGTCGCAGATCGGCGCGGGCGCCAAGGTGCCGCATCTGAGCTACGTCGGGGACGCCACGATCGGCGCCCGGGCCAACATCGGCGCGGCGACGATCTTCGTCAACTACGACGGGGTGCACAAGAGTCACACCACGGTGGGGGAGTCCGCCTTCGTCGGCTGTGACAGCAGCCTGATCGCCCCGGTCGAGATCGGCGCCGGTGCCTACGTCGGGGCGGGCAGCGTGGTGAACCGGGACGTGCCGCCCGGCGCGCTCGCCGTCACTCGGGCCCAGCAGCGCACGGTCGACGGCTGGGTGCAGTCCCGCCGGCCGGGCACCGCCGCCGCGGCGGCGGCGGAGCGCGCCGGGGCCGGTACGGCCGGTGCCGGGAATGGGCAGGTCGGGGCCGGCAACGGTGAAGCGGCCCACCATCACGGTGCCGGCGACCCGGTTCCGGGAGATACTGCGACTGACTAGTCCAGCGGCGTACGGCCCAGCCAGGTCGGCGTCCGCAACCACCCTGACGGGAGCAGACGTCTCGATGGGCAGCATCGTCGCCGAGAACCGCAAGAGCCTGATGCTTTTCACCGGCCGGGGTTTCCCCGAGCTCGCCGAGGAGATCGGTGAAGTGCTCGGCATCGCACCCACCCCGTCCGACTCGTACGAGTTCTCCAACGGTGAGATCTTCGTCCGGTTCAAGGAGTCGGTCCGCGGCTCGGACGCGTTCGTCGTCCAGTCGGTCACCCACGGCGTCAACCGCTGGGTGATGGAGACCCTGATCATGATCGACGCGCTGAAACGTGGCTCGGCCAAGCGGATCACCGTGGTGCTGCCGTTCTACCCGTACTCGCGTCAGGACAAGAAGCACCGCGGCCGGGAGCCGATCTCCGCCCGGCTGATCGCCGACCTGCTGCGCACCGCCGGTGCGGACCGGATCCTCACCGTCGATCTGCACACCGCACAGATCCAGGGCTTCTTCGACGGCCCGGTCGACCACCTCTTCGCGATGGACATCCTGGCCGGCTACGTCGAGAGCCGGTTCGCCGGGCGGCCGATGACCGTGGTCGCGCCGGACTCCGGCCGGGTCCGGGTGGCCGAGCGCTGGACCGACCGGCTCGGCGGCTGCCCGCTGGCCTTCATCCACAAGACCCGGGACCCGCTCAAGCCGAACCAGGTAGTGGCGAACCGGGTGGTCGGTGACGTCGAGGGCCGGGTCTGCCTGATCGTCGACGACATGATCGACACCGGTGGGACGATCACCAAGGCGGCGGAGATCCTCTACGACGCGGGTGCGTCGGACATCGCGGTCGCGGCCACCCACGCGTTGCTGTCCGACCCGGCCACCGAGCGGTTGAAGAACAGCCGGATCAGCGAGGTGGTGGTGACCAACACCCTGCCACTGCCGGCGGAGAAACAATTGGACAAGCTCACCGTACTGTCCATCGCGCCGCTGTTGGCCCGGGCGATCCGCGAAGTCTTCGACGACGGCTCGGTGACGACGCTGTTCGGCGGGCTGAGCTGATCTACGGCCCGCGCCCGCGCGGGCTGAGCTGATCTACGGCCCGCGCCCGCGCGGGAAGATCCGCCCACACAAGGGGTACTGCCTGAACCAGTTCACCAGCCTCGGGTAGACTGGTGCGGTTGCCACGGCGAGGGTG
Organism: Micromonospora sp. ABR4_055; assembly: GCF_056160425.1. Lineage (NCBI taxonomy): Bacteria > Bacillati > Actinomycetota > Actinomycetes > Micromonosporales > Micromonosporaceae > Micromonospora > Micromonospora sp. ABR4_055. Next base: position 9,973 of record NZ_JBSWXD010000095.1, on the reverse strand, counting down.
CCCTGCGGGCCGCTGCTGACGAAGCGCTGCCGCCCGGAAGCACCGTGATCGACGCGGTGCTCCGGGCACTGCCCAGTTGGACGAGCGCCCAGCGTGCCCCTTCGCCCGGCACCGCCGACATCGCATCCGTCTCCCCGGAGCCGGATCAGGTTCCCCCGCACGCACTGCCGAAACTCCAGGAGTACTCCCGTGTCCGAGGTAAAGATCAGCGCCGAGCCCCGCACCGAGTTCGGTAAGGGTGGTGCCCGCCGTACCCGCCGGGCCGGCAAGGTGCCCGCCGTGCTGTACGGCCACGGCGAGAAGCCCAAGCACATCGCGTTGCCCGCCCGTGAGTTCGCCGCCGCGATCCGGCACGGCGGCGCCAACCAGCTGTTCGCCATCGACATTACCGATGGCACCCAGGCGCTGGCGCTGACCAAGGCGATCCAGCGTGACCCGGTCAAGGACACCTTCGAGCACGTCGACCTGCTGCTGGTCCGCCGGGGCGAGAAGGTCACCGTGGACATCCCGGTGCAGCTGGTCGGCGAGCCGGCCAAGGGCACCCTGGTGATGCACGAGCACGACACGCTGTCGGTCAGCGCCGAGGCGACCCGGGTGCCGGAGTCGCTGGAGGTGTCGATCGAGGGTCTGGAGCCGGGCTCGCACGCCACCGCCGGCGACGTCCAGCTGCCGGGCGGGGTCGAGCTGACCGTCGACCCGGCGACCGTGCTCGTGGTGGTCTCCGCCGCGCCGAGCGCCGCCCAGCTCGACACGGAGACCGGCGAGGAGGCAGCCGAGGAGTCCGTCGCCGAGGGCGCCGCCGAGCAGCCGGTCTGACCTGCCGTTCGACGATCCGGGCGTCCCGCTGCCGGCCCTGCCGCAGCGGTGACGCCTTGATCCGTTTCAGGAGGTGTGGTGGAGACGGCACCGTGGCTGGTCGTGGGGCTGGGCAACCCGGGCCGGGAGTACGCCCGCAACCGGCACAACGTCGGGTTCATGGTCGCGGACCTGCTCGCCGGTCGGCTGGGCGTGCGGTTGAGCCGGCACCGTAGGGCGGCGGCCGAGTCCGGCGAGGGGCGGCTCGGCCTGGGCGGGCCGAAGCTGGTGCTGGCGAAGCCGCTGACGTACATGAACCTTTCCGGTGGCCCGGTGGCCGCGTTGGCGAAGTTCTACAAGGTGCCGGTCGAGCAGATCGTCACGGTGCACGACGAGCTGGACATCGACTACGGTCGACTGCGGGTGAAGCAGGGCGGTGGAGAGGGTGGCCACAACGGGTTGCGCTCCATGTCCCGGTCGCTCGGCAGCAAGGAGTACCTGCGGGTCAGGTTCGGGATCGGGCGTCCGCCCGGTCGACAGGATCCAGCAGATTATGTTTTGTCAGATTTCTCGACAACTGAACGCAAGGAACTCGACTTTCTCGTCGATCGGGCCGCTGACCTGGTGGAAGCGGTGGTCGTCCGAGGGCTCGAGTGGGCCCAGAACACGTACCACAGCACCTGAGAGGCGGCTGTGGCGTTACGTCTGGGACAGCTGGATCGTGAACCGGGCAGAACACCGCCCGTGGATTCCGGGTGGACGGCCCGGTTTCCGCCGGGCAGGTAGGAGAGGAGCCAGATGAGCACGCCGCCGGTAACCGATGCCGCATTCGCCCGATGGCTCGCCGGGCGCGCCGGCGAGTCGCTGCTCCAGGTCCGTGAGGAGCTGGGGTACGCCGACCCGACCGCGCTCAAGGCGGCCGGTGACAAGGTCTCCCACGACCTGCTCCGTACCGAACTGGCCCGCTGGCGGCCGGCGGACGCGGTGCTGTCGGAGGAGGACGACGGCGCCCGCCAGGCGCTGCCGGACCCGGACGCCGAGACCTCGACGGACGCCGGGCCGTCCCGGCTCACCGCCGACCGGGTGTGGATCATCGACCCGCTCGACGGCACCCGGGAGTTCTCCGAGGAGGGCCGCGCCGACTGGGCGGTGCACGTGGCGCTCTGGTCCCGCAGCGGCTCCACCCCGCACCGGCTGGTCGCCGGCGCGGTGGGCCTGCCCGCCCAGCACCGCACGATCAGCACCGAGCACCCGCCGCCGTACCCGCCGATGCCGGCGGCGGCGTCGGCCGGCGGCGCGATCCGGCTGGCCGCCAGCCGCAGCCGGCCACCCGCCTTCGTCACCGCGCTCGCCGAGCAGCTCGGTGCCGAGCTGGTGCCGATGGGCTCGGCCGGCGCCAAGATCGCCGCGGTGATCGCCGGCGACGCCGACGCCTACGTGCACGCCGGCGGCCAGTACGAGTGGGACTCGGCCGCGCCGGTCGCCGTGGCGACCGCCACCGGTCTGCACGCTTCCCGGATCGACGGATCCGCGCTGCAGTACAACGAAGCCAACCCACGGCTGCCAGATCTGGTGGTCTGCCGACGAGATCTTGCCAGCAAACTGCTCGCAGCGTTGCGACAGCATCTGCAGGTATCCTGACCCTCTATCTCCAGCTTGCCAACCGGAAAGGTCTGGTATTCGGATGACCAAGCTTCGGATGACCCACAACCAGGGGTGGGTGTGATGACCAACGCGACCGCGTACCGCGTCTCCCACCTCGACGCGCTGGAGGCGGAGAGCATCTTCGTCATGCGCGAGGTCGTCGCCGAGCTGGAGCGGCCGGTGCTGCTCTTCTCCGGCGGCAAGGACTCGATCGTCATGCTGAGGCTGGCGCAGAAGGCATTCGCCCCGGCCCGGATCCCGTTCCCGGTGATGCACGTCGACACCGGGCACAACTTCCAGGAGGTGCTCGACTACCGCGACCGCCGGGTCGACGAACTCGGTCTGCAGCTGGTCGTCGCCAGCGTGCCGGAAGCCCTCGAGTCGGGGCTGGTCCACGAGTCGCCGGACGGGATGCGCAACCGCATCCAGACCCCGGTGCTGCTGGCTGCGGTCGAGAAGTACCGGTTCGACGCCCTGTTCGGCGGGGCCCGCCGGGACGAGGAGAAGGCCCGGGCCAAGGAGCGGGTCTTCTCGTTCCGCGACGAGTTCGGCCAGTGGGACCCGAAGAACCAGCGCCCCGAGCTGTGGTCGCTGTACAACGGCCGGCACCACCCGGGCGAGTCGATCCGGGTCTTCCCGCTGTCCAACTGGACCGAGCTGGACGTCTGGCACTACATCGCCCGGGAGCGGATCGAGCTGCCGCCGATCTACTTTGCCCACGAGCGCGAGGTGATCGAGCGCGACGGCATGCTGTACGCCGTCAACGAGTTCATCCAGCCCCGCTCCGGCGAGACGTCGTTCATCGAGCAGGTGCGCTACCGCACCGTCGGCGACGCCTCCTGCACGGCGGCGGTCCGCTCCCCGGCGGACACCGTCGAGAAGGTGATCGACGAGGTCGCCGCGACCCGGATCACCGAGCGCGGGGCCACCCGGGGCGACGACCGGGTCAGTGAGGCCGCCATGGAAGACCGCAAGCGGGAGGGCTACTTCTGATGACGGTGACGGCTGACGCCCCCACCACCCGGGCCATGGACCTGCTGCGGTTCGCCACCGCCGGCAGCGTCGACGACGGCAAGTCGACCCTGATCGGTCGGCTGCTCTACGACACCAAGTCGCTCTTCACCGACCAGCTGGAAGCGGTCGAGGCGGTCAGCGCGGCCCGGGGCGACGAGTACACCAACCTGGCGCTGCTCACCGACGGCCTGCGCGCCGAGCGGGAGCAGGGCATCACCATCGACGTGGCGTACCGCTACTTCGCCACCCCCCGGCGCAAGTTCATCATCGCCGACACCCCCGGGCACACCCAGTACACCCGCAACATGGTCACCGGTGCCTCCACCGCCGATCTGGCGCTGATCCTGGTCGACGCCCGCAAGGGCCTGGTCGAGCAGTCCCGCCGACACGCGTTCCTCTGCTCGTTGCTGCGGGTGCCGCACCTGGTGCTCTGCGTCAACAAGATGGACCTGGTCGACTGGGACCAGTCGGTCTACGAGACGATCGCCGACGAGTTCACCACCTTCGCCGCCAAGCTCGAGGTGCCCGACCTGTCGGTCATCCCGATCTCGGCGTTGAACGGCGACAACATCGCCACCCGCTCCGAGCGCAGCCCCTGGTACGAAGGCCCGTCGCTGCTGCACCACCTGGAGCATGTGCACATCGCCTCCGACCGCAACCTGGTCGACGTGCGGTTCCCGGTGCAGTACGTGATCCGGCCGCAGTCGACCACCGTCACCGACTACCGTGGCTACGCCGGCCAGGTCGCATCCGGGGTGCTCAAGCCCGGCGACGAGGTGATGGTGCTGCCGTCCGGGCTGACCAGCACGATTGCCAGCATCGAGACGGCCGACGGCCCGGTCGACGAGGCGTTCCCGCCGATGTCGGTGACCGTGCGACTCACCGACGAGCTGGACATTTCCCGGGGCGACCTGATCTGCCGGCCGCACAACGCGCCCACCCCGGCGCAGGACGTCGAGGCGATGATCTGCTGGATGGACGAGACGCGGCCGCTGCAGGTGGGCGGCAAGTACGCCATCAAGCACACCACCCGCAGCGCCCGCGCCGTGGTCCGTGGCGTGCAGTACCGGCTGGACGTCAACACGTTGCACCGTGACGAGTCGGCCAGCCAGCTCGGCCTCAACGACATCGGCCGGGTCACCTTCCGGAGCACGGTCCCGCTGCTCACCGACGAGTACCGGCGTAACCGGACCACCGGCGGTTTCATCCTGATCGACGAGTCGACGAACCGGACCGCCGCCGCCGGCATGATCATCGAAGCCGGCTGACCCTGGGCTGACGGGTCGGGTCCGCTGTCACTGGCGGGCCCGACCCTGCGGCTGAGTTCACCAGCGTCCGTAGACCGGGGCCCGGCCGGCGGCCAGCGCGCCGAGCGCGGCCACGATCTGGGTGCTGCCGCAGTCCAGCAGCATGGTCGGCACCATCAGCCGGGCACCCGGCGGCACCGCCGGGTGCGGTGTCTGCGCGTCGATGAAGATCAGGTCCTCGATTCCGGTCCGGCGGACCTGCACCGCCGACACCGCGTCCCACGGCAGCCAGACCGGGTTGGCGCGGAAACTGCCGTTCGCCACCCAGACCCCGGTCCGGTCGGCGGCCAGCACCGGGCCACGGCCGGTGAACCGGCCGTGCCACATGGTCACCGTCGCGGCCAGCAACCCGCCGAGCAGCAGCACCGGCAGGCCGGCCAGCGCCATCGTCGCCGGTCGGCCGACCGCCGCCTCCCTCGCGACCAGGTACGCCAACCCGCCGAGCAGCCCACCGGCCAGCAACCAGCAGACGGCGGCCAGCCCGCCGGCCCAGATCAGGAACCGGCGTCCGTCGATCCGGACCAGGAACGGGGTGTCCTCCGCCGGCCGGTCGGTCATCTCCTGCACCACGGGCACCTCCGCCGCCACTGGTCTAATGTGTCGCGGCGAGGTTAGTGGATCCGTTCGGCTCCCGCGCAGGGCAGGGCGGTGAAGAATGTCGGCGGCGGGAAACCGTGGCCGGCGTACGCCGCGCCCACTGTGGCCGCGACCCGGTCGGCGGCATCCGCATCGACCAGCGCCAACACGCAACCACCGAAGCCGCCGCCGGTCATCCGGGCACCGTACGCGCCGCCGGCCAGCGCTGCGGTCACCGCGACGTCCACCTCCGGGACGGTGATCTCGAAGTCGTCACGCATCGACGCGTGCGAGGCGGTCAGCAGTGGACCGATCTCCCGGATCCGGCCGGACCGCAGCAGCGTCACCGTCTCACGGACCCGGTGGTTCTCGGTGACCACGTGCCGGACCCGGCGGCGCGTCGGGTCGTCCGGCAGCCGGTCCAGGGCGGCCGGCAGGTCGTCGGCCGGAACGTCGCGCAGTGCCGGTACGCCGAGCAGCCGGGCCGCCCGCTCGCAGGCGCCCCGCCGGGCGGCGTACTCACCGGAGACGTGCCGGTGCGGGGCCCGGGTGTCGATCACCAGGACGGCCAGCCCGGCTTCGGCCAGGTCGAACGGGACGTGCTCGACGTCGAGCGACCGGCAGTCCAGGAACAGTGCGTGCCCGGCCCGGCAACGGATCGACGCCGACTGGTCCATGATCCCGCAGGGCACGCCGGCGTAGCCGTTCTCCGCCCGCTGGGCCAGCGCCGGCCGCCGGTCCACCGGCAGCCGGTCGGTGCCGATGCCGCCGAGGTCGGTCAGGGCGGTCAGCACTGCGGCCTCCAGTGCCGCCGACGACGACAGGCCGGCGCCGAGCGGTACGTCGGACGCGATGGCCAACCGGGCGGCCGGTACGGGGTATCCGGCGTCGCGCAGCGCCCACACGACGCCGGCGACGTAGCCGCCCCAGCCGTCGACCGCGCCGGGCCGGTCCGCGTCGGCGACGCCGAACGCGATCTCCTCGCCGGACTGCTCCGACCAGACGGTCCAGCCGGGCTCTGCCTCTCCGGCTGGCTCTGCCGGACCGGCCTCTACGGCTGCCTCTGCCGGACCGGCCGCGACGACGGTGCGGTGCGGTAGGGCGAACGGCAGCACGAAGCCGTCGTTGTAGTCGGTGTGTTCGCCGATCAGGTTGACCCGTCCGGGTGCCGCCCACACGCCGGCCGGCGGTACGCCGTACCGCTGCTGGAAGCCGTCGTGGGCGCGGCGGGTGACCGGCTCCGCGTCGCTGCCGCGTGCGCCGCCGTCGGCTACCGGGAGTGTCACTTGTCGATGTCCCTTCACGGCGCCGGTCGTCCGGAGAAGATTCCATCACACCCGGCCAGGAATCAACAGTGGTGACGGGTAAATCCAACAGAGTCGAACATTGCCGACCGGCGGCGGCCGGTCGGATACCGGCGAGACATCGATCCACCGGTGCTGTCAGAATTGTCGACATGTCCGAGCCCGCCTCCCGCCCCCGGGTGCTCTCCGGCATCCAGCCCACCGCCGACTCGTTCCACCTCGGCAACTACCTCGGCGCGGTGCGCAACTGGGTGGCGATGCAGGACAGCCACGACACCTTCTACTGCGTGGTCGACCTGCACGCGATCACCGCCGGCCACGACCCGCAGGTGCTGCGCCAGCGGACCCGGGTGGCCGCCGCCCAGCTGCTCGCCGCCGGTCTCGACCCGGGCCGGTGCACCCTGTTCGTCCAGTCCCAGGTGCCGCAGCACGCCCAGCTTGCCTGGGTGATGGGCTGCATCACCGGGTTCGGCGAGGCGAGCCGGATGACGCAGTTCAAGGACAAGTCCGCCAAGCAGGGCGCCGAGCGGGCCAGCGTCGGGCTGTTCACCTACCCGGTGCTGCAGGCCGCCGACATCCTGCTCTACCAGGCCGACGCGGTCCCGGTCGGCGAGGACCAGCGGCAGCACCTGGAACTCACCCGGGACCTGGCGCAGCGGTTCAACACCCGGTTCGGCGCCACCTTCACCGTGCCGGCCCCGTACATCGTGCGGGACACTGCCAAGATCCTCGACCTGCAGGACCCGACCGCCAAGATGTCCAAGTCGTCGTCCTCCCCGGCCGGCATCATCGACCTGCTGGACGATCCGGCAAAATCGGCCAAGAAGATCCGCTCGGCGGTCACCGACACCGGCCGGGAGATCATCTACGATCCGGAGAGCAAGCCCGGCATCAGCAACCTGCTCACCATCTACGCCGCGCTCAGCGGCCGGACGCTCGACGAGCTGACCGCCGCGTACCAGGGCAAGGGCTACGGTGACCTGAAGAAGGACCTGGCGGAGGTGGTGGTGGAGGTCGTCCGGCCGATCCAGGAGCGCACCCGCGGCTACCTCGACGACCCGGCCCAGCTGGACAAGGTGCTGGCGATCGGCGCGGGTAAGGCCGAGGCGGTGGCGGCCGCGACGCTCGCCGCCGTGTACGACCGGGTCGGCTTCCTGGCACCCGCGGGGACTGTCTGACAGTGTCCGTCATCGGCGCGCGACCAGCTCCCGGTCAGGTGCGGATCGGCGTCGCCATCGACATCCCGCAGCCCTGGGGCGAAGAGCTGACCCGTCGCCGGGCCGAGGCCGGCGACCCGGCCGCCGAGTACGTGCCCGCGCACATCACCCTGCTCGGCCCGACCGACATCGTCGAAGATCAGTTGGCCGAGGTGGAGGCGCACCTGGCGGCGGTGGCTGCCGCGCACCCGCCGTACCCGCTGCACCTGCGCGGAACCGGGACGTTCCGGCCGATCACCGAGGTGGTCTTCGTCGCGGTGGCGGCGGGGATCAGCGAGTGCGAGCTGCTGGCCTCGGCAATCGGCACCGCCGACCAGCTCGTCCGGGAAAGCCGCTTCGCGTACCACCCGCACGTGACCGTCGCCCAGGACGTGCCAACCGATGCGATGGACAAGGTCTACGACGACCTGGCAGGCTTCGAGGCACAGTTCGAGGTCGACTCGTTCACGCTCTTCTCGCACAGCGGTGAGGGGCGGTGGCGGCCGCACCGGGACTTCCCGCTCGGCGGCTGACCGCTCGCGGTGCCCGCCCGGCTGACCACCTGACGCTGCCCCGATGCACCAGGATGACGGGGTGAACGTATTCGACCGGGCCTGGTCCGGCACCCAGCGGGCCCTGGACCGGTCCCGGCGGCGGTACCCGCGCCTGAACCACCTCTGGCGGGCGGTCGAACGCTACAACCAGGTGCTGGGCGGGCGGCTGGCCGCCGCGATCGCGTACTACGGGTTCTTCGCCGTCTTCGCCCTCGGTCTGGTCGCGTACTGGGTGTTCGGCGCCCTGGTGGAGGCCAACGCCGAGGTCAGCGCGGCGGTCGCCGACTTCCTGCTGCAGAACCTGCCGTTCCTGGACCTGGACCAGATTCAACGCAACAGTGGCCAGGTCGGTGTCGTCGGCCTGGTGCTGCTCGGGTTGACCGGCATCGGCTGGGTGGAGGCGATCCGCTCCTCGCAGCGGTTGGTCTACCAGCTCGACCAGCAGCCCGGCTTCTTCGGCGTACGGCAGGTCGTCGACCTGGCCGTACTCGTCGGGGTGTTCCTGCTGATCGGCGTTTCGGTCGGCGCGGTCGACGCGCTGCGGTCGCTGCTGGGTTGGCTGCTCGGCGAGAGCTCGGTCGCCGCGGCCGTCGCGAGCGTGCTGCTCGCCTTCGTGATCAACCTGGTGCTCGCCGCGGCGCTGCTGGTCGCGGTGCCCCGGCTGCGGATGTCCGCCCGGCGGCTGGTCGCCCCGATTGTCGTGGTGGCGTTCGGGCTGACCGTGTTGAACACCGCCGGGCGGTTCTACGTCGGCAGGTTCGAGCGCAATCCCGCGTACACCGTGGTGGCCGGCGCGGTCGGGTTGCTGATCTATCTCTACCTGCTCAACCAGCTGCTGCTGTTCGGCGCGGCGCTGGCCGCGACCAGCCGGCACGGCCGGGTGGTCGACCTGACCGCCCGGCGGACAGCCGGGCGTACGCCCCGCCGGACAGCCGGAACGGCACCGTCAAAAGCAGTAAAAGCGGCAAAAGCCGCCGACGGTCTCCGGTGTACGACGATGATCGGTCAGGTGGGGGCACTAGTCACGCTTGAGCTGCCGGACGACTCACCGGCGCACACGATGCCGTGGATCATCACCTTCGGGCCGCTCGGCGACCAGGACGGCGAGTGGGAACCGGTGGTGTGCGGGCCGTACGAACGGGCGCACGCGCTGGCCCTGGCCGAGACGGTGGTCGCCGACGAGGAGCTGATGGCGGTGGTCGAGCCGCTGCTGACCCTGGTCACCGTCGAGGAGATCCGCGGCGAGCTGGCCGCCGCTCAGGCCTCCGCCGACGAGGACGTCGCCGAGTACGACGACTTCGAGGATCTGGTCGGCGGCAACGACGCCGAGCCGCAGGAGCGTCACGTCGAGCCGTCGCCGCCGCCGTCACCGGACGAGGTACGCGCCGGCATGGCCCGCATCGCCAACATGCTGACCGCCGGGAGCTGACCATCAGTGGTGGGGGGGGGGGGGGGGGGGGGGGGGGGGGGGGGGGGGGGGGGAGGAGCGGACCCAACCCCAAACAAAAAGCATCAACACAACCCCAACACACACCAACCCCATCCACCCCAACAAATACCCCGCCCCCACCCCCCCCCCCCCC
>NZ_JBSWXD010000094.1:0-26608 GCF_056160425.1 Micromonospora sp. ABR4_055 | reverse complement strand
AAAAAAAAAGAAGGGGGAAGGGGGGAGAGGAGGGGGGGAGGTGTCCCGTGCCCCCCCCAGCCCGCCCCCCCCCGGGGACCCTCCTGTCTGACCGCCCGGACCGGTGGTTCAGCCGCTGGCCAGCTGATTGTGCAGGCGGCACCGTTGATGGCGCTGGAGCCGGTGTTGGTGATCCGGAAGTCGACCGCCTGCTGCGGCAACGAGTACGGCACCAGGGTGTCGGTTCCGCCCGGGCTGCTACCGAAGTTGGTCACCTGGACCATCGACGTCCGGGTGGTAACCGGCAACCCAGGTCACCTGCGCAAATCGGAATCACGCCGTCTACAGTCGGTACCGCTGCCCCCGAGCCACGCCGGAGCGCTCTTGACGAGCCTGTTCAGCATCGAGGAGATCTATCCGGAGGAGGCGGGCCGGCCGGTGCGGCTGCCCCGACGGCAGACCGGCAACTCGCCGCAGTGCCTCGCGGTGACCCTGCTGGCCGACTACACCCTGCGGACCCGCGCCTGGCTGCCGTCGGCCGCCATCGTCGCGCTACTCGTCGAATCCGGCATCACCCCCGCCGGGCCCGGACCGCCATCAGCCGGCTCGCCCGCAATGAGGTGCTCGAGGGCAGTCGACGCGGTCGGCACAGCTCGTACCGGCTCGCCCACGCCGCCGCCAGCCTGGCGATCGGCGGACACTGGATCCTCACCGCCACCGCGACGGCCCGGCCGTGGGACGGCCAGTGGGCCCTGGTCGCGTTCACCTTGCCGCAGGAGCACAGCGCGCAACGGCGGGCGCTGCGCGGCCAGCTCCGGTGGCTGGGGTTCGCGCCGCTGCACGACCCGAAGTGATGGACACCTTCCGGCGGTTCCCCACCCTCGATCCACAGCTGCCGGTCGAGCTGCTGCCGGCCAACTGGCTACGGGATCCCGCCCGGGAGGTCTTCGCCGCCGTCTACGACAAGTCTCGCCGACGTCGCCCAACGACATGTCCGGGCAGTCGTCACCCGCTCCGCCGGTGACGCGGCCCCAGACGACGCAAGCCGGGTCGGCGACCCGTACCGTCGGACGGTGACCACGACCGGGCCGCAGCGCCCCGACGTCCGCGTGGTCGCCGTCGGCGTCGGCGCCTACCAGGCCGGCGACGGCTGGACCCTGACCGGGCCGGTCGACGACGCCGTCCGGATCGCACGGTTCTTCGTCGCCCACGGCGTACCCACCGGAAACGTGGACCTGCTCACCGACCCGGCACCCCCGGCCGACGACCTGCCGGCTGGGGTACGGCGGCGACCCGCCGACCGCGCCACCGTCCGCCAACTGCTGCTGCGCGAGCTGCCTGCCAGCTCCGCGCGGGAACTGTACGTCTACTGGGGCGGCCACGGCTTCGTCGACCCGCGTCGGCGACGCCGGCTGTACTACGCCGACGCCACCGACGCCGACGCCGTCAACCTCGACCTGGACTCGCTGCTGGCGACGTACGCCTCGGACCTCGTCGCGGTGCTGAACCGGCAGCTGTGGCTGGTCGATGTCTGCCAGACGCACGGCCCGGCCCGGCCGCGCCGGATCGACGGGCACGAGACCTTCCCGAGCGGCGACCCGGTCGCCGGACGCAGCCAGGACGTGCTGTTCGCCGCCGCCGTCGGTCAGCCCGCCGCCAACCTGGACCGGCAGCGGACCGGACTGTTCAGCCGGGAGCTGCTGCGGTTGATGGACGCCGACGGCCTCACGGCGCTGGCCGACCCGCAACGGCTCGCGGAGCGGCTGCGGGCCCGGTTCACCACGCTACGGGCCGACGGTCTGACCGGGCAGACCCCCACCTACCTGTGGTACCGCGACGCGTCCGGCGACGAAGGTCTGCTGCTGGCGGCGGACCCGGGCGGGTCGCGCAAGCCCGTCGAGAGGCCGGTGCGGCCGTCGACGGCGGCGATCGGCGCGGTGGTGGACGCGCTGTTGGATATCGCGGAGTTCCGCCGGCCGAACGACCGCGAGGAAATTCTGTCTCTGCTGCCCCCGTCGGTGTACGCCTCGATCCGGCGCAACCCGGCGACCCGGATCGACGCCGTCAGCACCGTCCGAGGCTGCCTGCACCACGCCACCGGACTGTCCGAACTCGTCGCCGCCGTACGCTTCTTCACCAGCGACGACGCTGCCGTCGACCACCTCGCCGAGACGGTCCGGCGGCTCGCCGGGTAGCTACCGCCGGTCGACGTCGGCGCTGTGACGCATGCGCCCCGGCGCTTCCGTTGCCGTGCGGGGATAAGCGATGATGAGGACATCGACCGTCACCTTTCGTGAAGGGCTACCGCTGATGGACAGCACCCCGGCCGGTATCGAGTCCGAGATGCTCGATCTGTCGACGGTGGACGTGGCGACGCTGCGCGGCGTCGACGACTCCGACATGACCGCCGCGATGGTCCGGGTACGGCAGCGGATCGCCGACGCCGAGGGCAGCATCAGCGGCTACAGCGGATCGTTCGCCAGTCGGGCCACCGGAGCCGACCCCCTGGCGGAAGACCGGATCGGTTGACGGGCCGGGCGGCGGTACCCACCCACGCAATCGCCGTCGACGACTTCCGGCAGCTGGCCACCACCGGCGGCGACGAACGGACCGCAGCAGCCCTGCGCGGCTCCGAACGTAGCTGGCGGCTGACCGCGCTGCGCGCACTGGTGGACGCCGTCGCGCGCCGTACCGACGCCGCCGGCCCGCTGTCCGGTGTCGACACTGCGTGGCAACTGCTGGTCCGTGCCGACCGCGCCGACCCGGACGCCACCGAGGAGGTCGTCGCCCAACCGCAGGTCGGCATCTGGGTGGCGCACACCCTGCGCCGGCTCACCTCGGCAAGGTCCGGCGATCCGCCGCTCTGGGTCGACGTCGGCTACCTGCACTCGCTGGCCGCCGCCGCTGCGGTCCGCGCCGGGCTCAGCTTCGACCTGGTGGTCCCGGCCCGCCACGGCCACCTCGCGCTGCCCACCGTCGCCGCCGTGGAACTCCCCCCGCGGATCGAGCGGGTACAGGTGGTCGCAGCCGCCGGCACGGTCACGGTCACCGCGGGCGGCGGCGACCCGGTCGGCCCCGGCGACCCCCACTGGCATCCGCCGGTCCGGCTGGTCGCCACCGCTGGCGGGATCGACCTGCGGGTGGAACTACTCGATCGGGACGTCTACCGGGACCTGCGCGGACCCGCAGCGCCGGCACCGCTGAGCACCGACCAGGTACGCCGCTGGCAGGCCCAGCTCCAGCAGGCCTGGGAGCTGCTGGTACGGCAGCAGCCGCAGCGCGCCCGGACGGTCGCGGCGATCCTGCGGACCGTCGCGCCGTTGCCGGCCCGGGAACGGTTCCGCCAACTGTCCGCCTCCGGCGCGGAAGCCTTCGGCACCATCCTGCTGTCCGAACCGGACGACGCCACCCAGCTGGCGATGACGCTGGTACACGAGATCCAGCACCACAAACTGGGCGCGCTGGCCCATCTGCTGACCCTGGTGAACGACGATCCCGACCGGCGGTTCTACGCACCATGGCGCGACGACCCGCGCCCCGTCGCCGGGCTGCTGCAGGGGGTGTACGCGTTCGCCGGGATCACCGACTTCTGGCGAGTGCACCGGCGGCACGCCCCGGCCGGGCAGGTCGCGTTGGCCAACTTCGAGTTCGCGCTCTGGCGTCGCCAGACCCGGCACGCGGTGCGGTCACTGCTCGACTCGGGCCGGCTGACCGGGCACGGCACCCGGTTCGTCGAAATCCTGCACGACACGGTCGCCACGTTCGGGACCGAGCAGGTACCGGCCGGCCCGCAACGGTTGGCCGACCGGATGGCCGTCGACCACCGGGCGCTGTGGCGGGCGCACAACCTGCGGCTCGACGCCGCCGCCCGGACCGAGCTGGCCGCCGCCTGGGCCGGCCGACGGCCGTTGCCGGCCTGCCTGGCGGACGCCCGGGACGGCCGGCCGGCCACGCTGACCCGCCCCGACCGGGCCTGGTTCGACGCCCGCGCGGTGCTGACCCGCCACCGGCTGACCGACCCGGCCGGCTTCGACCGACTGACCGCCGCCCCCGACACCGTAACCGGCCTGGTCACCGGCGCGACCGCCGCCGACGTCGCACTGGTCGGCGGCGACGCCGACCGGGCCCGCGCCGGCTACCTGCGGCAGCTGGCAGCCGATCTGGCGGCCGGGACAACGGCGGCGCACAGCTGGATCGGGCTGGGACTGACCTGGCCGGACGGGTCGACGCATCCGGCGGTGCGGGCCCTGCTGCACCGGCCGGAACTGGTGATGGAGACGCTGCGGCAGGCCGCCCGCCGGGGCGCCCCGGTCGACGTACCCGATCCGGTCGAGCTGGCGGCCTGGGTCGGTGCCGGACTGCCCGCCGACGCGCACCGGCCGGCGGATCCGGCCGGCTGGCTGCTTCTGAACCGGACCCGCCACTGAATCCGGGCCCGGCCGTACAGTTCCGGAGCGAATTCGCCGGGGCAGGTCACAGCGGCAGCGGATCGATGTCGCAGTTGGCCCGCACCCCGGCCGCCGCTGCCGCCGTCGCCGGATGCAGCTCACCGAACGTCGACCGGAACCGGTCGACGATGTCGTCGAACAGCAGACTCGCCTGGGAATCCTGGCCCAGCCCGCGCAGATCCATCGCGAGGTTGACCCCGCAGGCCAAGGTGATCGGATGGCCCGGACCGAGCTGCTCCGTACAGCTGTCGAACGTCTCGGCGTCGAGCGCCCGCGCCGTCTCGTACTCACCAAGTTCGTACAAGGCGCTGGCCAGGTTGACCCGGGCGGCGAACACCAGGGCGTGGCTGCCCCCGAGCCGCTGAGTGAGCCGGCGCAAGCCCTCATCGGCCATCTCGCGGGCCTGCTCGTGCTCACCGAGCAGGCGCAACGTCACCGCCAGGTCGACCTGCGCCCCCGCGGTGTGCGGGTGGTCCTCGCCGTAGAGCGCCCGCAGACCCTGCACTGCGGCCTCACCGGCCTGCCGCGCAGCCCGCAGGTCGCCGGTGACCCGCAGGTCGATCGAGACGGTCAGGTTGGCCAGCACACTGTCCGGGTGGTCGTCGCCGTAGCGGATGCGGAACCGCCGCAGCGCGTCGGTGGACAGGTCCAGCGCCTCATGGTGCTGGCCGGCCTTACGCCGGAAGCCGGCCAGCTGGTGACTCTGCCGGACCAGGTCCGGATGGTCGTCGTACTTGAGCACCCGGCGGGCGTCGGCGACCAGGTTCTCCTGGCTGGCGTGTGCCGTCACGTAGTCCCCCAGCTCACGCCGGTCCAGGTTGATACCGCCGAGGGTGTTCAGGCTGACCGGGTGGTCGGTGCCGTAGATGTGCACCAACTGTTCGTAGGTCTGCTCGTCGAGCTGCAGCGCCCGACCGAACAGCCCGGACAGCCGCATGCTGACCGCGAGGTTGTGCGCGGCCCGCAGCGTGAACGGCTCCTCGTCACCGAAGTTGCGCTTGGACTGCTCGTAGACGGTGATCGACCGCTCCAACGCCCCGTCGAAGTCACCGGCGACGCGATGGTCGGCGGCGACCGCACCGAGCGCGTCGAGCGTCTCCTCCTCAATGTCGCCGACCGTCTGCCGGTACAGCTGCAACGTCCGGGCGTTCAACTTCGCGGCGGCGGCGTAGTCGCCGACGACGAAGTACATGAACCCGAGCCAGGTCGCCATCCGCAGACTGTCCGGGTCGGTGTCGTCACCCCGGTCGATCCACGACCGGTACGCCCGCTGGGCGAGGTCGCGGGCACCGATGTGGTCGCCCCAACGCCACAGGTACTTCGCCTCGTTGAGCACCATGTCCCGGACCAGCTCGTTACGGCAGGTCTCCGCGCCGGACGCGACGATGTGCGGGTACAGCTCGGCGTAGCGGGGCCAGTGGTCGGCGTCGTCCGGCTCGTCCGGGTCGTTGCCGGCGAGCAGCAGGTGGGCGCTGTGCCGCAGGTCCTTGCGGTCCTGCTCGCTCATCTGGTGGATCAGCACCCGCTGGACCAGCCGGTGCATCTGCAACGAGTTGGTCCGGTGGTCGATGCGGGCCAACGACAACCGGCCGATGGTCCGGATCGCCTGCTTGAGCCGGATCGGGCTGCGCACCAGCGGATCCAGGTCGGGGTGGATCTGCAACCGGGGCTTGGACAGCAGCGACCGACCGATCGGCTCGGACGCGAAGAACGCGCAGACCTGCAGCAGACGCAGCGCCGACGGGTCCCGCTCCCGCAGCCCGTTGAGGGAGATGTGCCAGGCGGCAGCGACCAGCGGCGGGTAGTCCTGCTCCACCTCGGTCACGTCGTCGACGTCGGGTTGGCTGTCGTGCAGCAGCTGCAGGTACTCGTCGGCGGTCATCGTCGTCTCCGCGCGCCAGGCCGCTGCCTGCTCGATGGCCAGCGGCAGGTCACCCAGCGCGGCGGCGAGCCGCTCCGCGTCGCTGACCAGAAGGTCCGGGCCACGGCGGCGGAGCAGCTCGATGCTCTCCTGCCGGTCGAACACGTCGACCGGCAGGCCGCTGGCGATCTGGCCCCACCGGGGGTCGCGCGAGGTGACCACGATGCTGCCCGGCCCACCCCGGGGAAAGAACCGTTCCACGTCGTCGGGGTCCTCGGCGTTGTCGAACACCAGCAGCCAGTTGGCGTACGGGCGTCCGATGCGCAGCGCGTCGAGCACCGCCGGCACGGCGGTGTTCGCTGTCGCCGGCACCTGCAGGTCGAGCCGGCTGGCGAGCTCGGCGAGTGCGGACTGGATCTGCGCCGGACGCTCGGCGGAGATCCACCAGATCAGGTCGAAGTCCTGCTGGTGCTGGTAGACGTACTCGACGACCAGTTGGGACTTGCCGACGCCGCCGGCACCGTGCACCGCCTCGGGCAGCACCGCGGTGGTGCCGGCGCGCAGCCGCTGGTGCAGCGTGTCGAGCAGCGCCCGCCGGCCGGTGAAGTTGGCGTTGCGCGGCGGCAGGTTGCCGACGACGGCCGGCTGCTGGTCGCGTCGCTGGGTGCGCAGGACAGCGGTGGTCGGCGGGACGACACTGCCGGTCGGAGACACCGCACTCCCTTCTGGGTCGGGTCCGGGGTGGGGCGTCTGCTGCCGGGCGCCGAACGGGAAGGGCGCTCCCGGCGACGCCATTATGTCAGACATCGTCGGCTCCATACCTGTATGACTCGCTTGCGGATTTGTCGCCGGATTGCGGGATCTGCGGGCCCGGACCGGCGAACCCAACGCCCAACCGAGCCGTTCGGCGGCGACCAGGTTCGGGCCGCCCAAGGCCACGTGCACCGCCAGCTCGACCCGCAGAAACGGCTCGGACGCCGGGGTCACCCGGGGGTACGTGGCCTGGCGGGGGCTGCGGACCCGACGGGTCAGGTTCCGCACCGCCTCGATGTCCCGGCCAAGCTCACTCTCCACCGTGTACTGCACCTCGATGATACGGTCCCGGTAGCTCGACGCCAGCAACTGGTCACGAACCCCGTGGCGGAACTCGTACCGCAGCCGGGTGTCATCGCCGGACGTGCCACCGCCGTGTCGGACCGGCCGCATCAGGTCACTGGTCAGCACCTCGGTGAGATGCGCCGGGTCGAGCCGCCCGGCGGTCCGCTGCACCGCCCGGATGATCCGCGAGGTCAGCGGAGCGGCGGCGAGCCGGGTCGCCAACGCGAACGCCCGGGGCGACGCCTTGGCCCGGAACCGGGCGACCAGCTCGCTCGCCCGCAGCGTCGACCGCGACCAACGCGGTACCCGCCCCGATCCCGCAACCCGATCCGACAAACTCACCAGCAGCGCCGGCATCCGCACTGTGCCGGCCGTCGCCCCGGCCAGCAGCCGAGCCCACCGCGACAGCCAGTCGCCGCCGCGCTCGATCACCGGCACCGCGGTCCGCTCCGGCCCGCCGGGCTCCGCCGCCGACCACGGGTCCGGCACGCTGATCCGCCATGGACGCTCGGCGGTCGGTAGCCGGGCGCTGGCCGGGGTCCACAGCACTTCGGCGGTGTCCATTCCCCGGTCGTACCAGTGCTGCTGCGGCAGCACGTTGACCACGGCCAACGCCGCCAACGCCGCCCAGCCGACCAGCACCGGGAAGATCAGCCCGGTGGTCCAGGCCGGCGACCGGCCGTGCGTCACCAGGAAGACCACCGGCGGCCCGCCGTCACCCGACGGCACGGTCAGCGGGGCGTGCGGGGCGTCACGCCAGCGCACCGCGCCGTCGGCGACCACCACGGACCGGACCGACACCGAGGCGAAGCACTCCTGCTCGCGCAGCATCGCCAGGAAGTCGGCGAACTCGTCGGACCAGAACTCCATCACCGGATCGTCGTCGATGACGACGAGGACCTCACGACGACCGGCGATCTCCAACTGCCGGGCCGGCTCGGGCAGGGTCGGACGGACCGCAAAGGCCGACCCACGCGACGACAACGAATCCATCATGGAGCACCACCGGGGCGGATGGTGCCGCCGACCGTCCCCCGGTGACCGTCTCCGCTCATTCGCGGGCCTCTCCCAAGTCGTCGCCGGCTGAGCCAGGCTGTCCGGGCTGCCGCAGCGGATCGTCCCACAAGATCACAAAGCCGTGCCCGACGTGCCGGCCCGAAGCAGACGGATCCTCACCCCAGGCCGACTTCCTCAACTTTGCGACATGCATGGGCAGCTGCGCCATCCCCCCGGCGAACCCATTCGCCGACTCGACCATCGATCGCAGCACCCGGCACAGCTCAACGGCCAACACCGGATCGCGGTGCCAGACGATGGCTGGGACACCGGACCGTACGCCGACAAGCAGTTGCCGCTCGGCCGCGCTGTCCGGCAACGGAGAATCGCTCAACACCAGAACGACCGCCGCCTCGTCACCCGTCAGCAACGCCTCCAGTTGGGCGTCGACCTGATCAGGCGCGGCGCAGAATATCCGAGAAGACCCGCCGTCCGCAGCAACGCCACGCCAGCGCACCCGCCACCGCCGATGCCACTCGGGGGAACGCAGCCGCTCCAACGAGCGGATCACCAGTGGATACTCCACCACCAACGGGCTCGGCACCGGCGACCGAAGTTCCTTGCGCCAGGTGTCGACCGGCTCGTTGAGCAACTGCCACGGCAGGACGATCTCGATCGTCACCGGCCCCGCCTGGTGCGCCCAGCGCCGCTCCGTCTCCGACAGCACCTCGTCGACCGCAGCCTCCAGGTCGCCGTAGCGCACTCGGCGATGCTCACCCCGCACCGGTGCCCAGGTCGGCGACGCCCACTGATACCAGTGGGACATGATGAACGTGTCGTCGTCACCGCCGTACTTCTCGAACTGGATGACCAGGTAAGCCGTCGCGGGGCCGACGGCACCGTCCGCCACGGCTGCGGTGGCTGCGGCGGTGGCGGCGGTGGCGGCGGGGGCGACCGCCGCGACGGGCGACCGGCCGAAGCGGGTCCCACCCACCCCGACGAGGGCGTCCTCCGGCACGTCCCACTCATCGGCCAGGGTTCGAATCAGCTGGCGCAGCCGCTGCCGCGCCTCGGCCGGCACACTGTCGTCGAGCCGACCGAGCAGCCGCAACCAGTGCGGCACCCCGCCAAACCCCGTCCCGTCGCCCGCCAAACCAGCACTCGACGGCGCCACCGCCAGATGGGCGAACAGATGCCACAGCGAGGTGCAGTGCTCCGGCGGCGGCTCCTGCCGGCACTCGACCACGAACCGACGCCACCGCGCCGTCACCCGCAACTCGGACAGGTCACCCCGCAGCCAACCCAGATCGTGATCGGCGAACTGCTCGAACACCTGCCACTCGTCGGACAGCTGGAGCAAGGTCAGGGTCCGCGCGCCGGCCGGCTCCAGTAGGTCGAGACACTCGGCGAGCAGCCGCAGCCCGCCGGTACGGTCGATGCAGGCCGTCACCAGGTCCACCAACTGCGGCCGTAACACCGCCAGGTCACGCAGCCGCAGCGGCCCGCCGAACGCCTCCTCGACCAGCCGCAGCAGCACCTGGCGGCTGCTCGGATCCCGGACCACGTCCGACTCCTCGAGCAGACCGGCTACCTCGGCGATGATCCGGCGACGCTCCGCCCCCTGCGGGGACGGCACACGCCGCTCGACGTCACTCGGGTCCAACATCGGGCCGGCCGTTCCGCCTGCACCGGGCCGACCCGCCCCGGATCAATCGAGCCGTCCCGGCCCGAACGGGTCCAATGTCTCCAGCGCACGGACCACGTCGTCGGCGTCGCCGGCCAGCTCCGCCCGCCGCCGCTGACCGTCCTGCTCAAACACGGCGATCACCCGCAGCGGGCCGGAGCGGCTGCGCAGCAGCGACTGGATCGCGTACCAGCCGGCCGACGACGCGATGCCGACCGCGATCTGCAGCAACGTGTCGGCAACCGGGCCCCGGGTGGACACGATCTCGAACTCCGCCGCCGGATGCCAGGTACGCGCGGTGACCCCCTGCGCGGTCAACTGGTCGACCAACTGGGTCGTGTGCGCCGGGTAGACCGGTGTGCCGTGGTCGAACCCCTGCGGCAGAAGGACCACGTCGGTGCCGGCCACCGGCCCCGGACCGGCATCCGCGGGCACGGTGACGACGGATTCCTCGGAGAGCATATGTCGATGGTATGTGGACCACGCGAACCAGCCGACCCCGGACCGATCCAGTGGAGCGGCACTGCTACAACAGATCGCATAAACATGACCGTCACTGTTTGCAACGATCGAGCGGAGGGCCGCGATGCCCGACCCGACCGAGCCAGACTGGCGGCCGGACTACACCGGCGACAACAGCCTCGGTGATGTCGGTGCCGGTCGACGCCTCGGAGCGCACCTGTACTACCTGTACCGGGCCGGCCGGAACGAGCTTCCGGAGATTGCCTCTGTCTACGCCAGGCTGACGAGGCGGATGCACAGCATCGTCGACGGGTTGGAGACGCAGTTCGATCGACCGGGGCTCGGAATGCATCCGGCGCACCTGCGGTTGATGGAGTTGCGGGACGAGGCGCACGACGTGTTCCGTCAGACCTGCCTGCGCATGCAGGAGGTCGGTGCGGCGCTCGTGGACATCGCCGACTCGTACGCCGCCACCGACGAGCTGGCCGCAGACGAATTCTCCCGGCTGCTGCACGACAACGCCGAGGAGTACGGCACCTCGCCGCCGCACATCCCTGAACTACCCGGGGTGCACGATCCCCCGCCGAGCAGACCGACCCATGACGGACGAATCGGTGGTATTTGAGATGACCGAGCCCTGCTCCGACCCCTACTCGCGATCGTGACGGAGGTTTGATGAGCGAGCCTTCGATCACCTACGACCCGCAGGAGTTCTACCGCACGCTCTCGGAAATCCAGGGCTACTTCGCCGAACTCCGCTACATCGACACCGCGATGGCCTTCCTGGAGGAAGAGAAAGCCAGCTGGTGGCATCAGACACCGGTCGGCCCCGGCACGCACTACATCGAAGTCCGTTTCGGGCCCACGTTCCCCTTCACGAAGATTTACCACGTACCGGCGGACTACGTACGCATGCCATGGCACGACAGCCGCAAGGATGAGGTCGAGGAACATCTTCGGACGTTGGCCCGTGAGGCTGCGACGTGGGCGGCCACCGAGGTCGATGCCATCACCACCCGGGTCAAGCCGTATACCTGGCCTGCTGGCGCCTGGTACGATAGCCAGTGCATCGAGCCGATCCTGAGCGCGCACGACGCGCTGGCAGACGAGGTCAGCGCCGACTTCGGCAAGCTGAGCCACAGCCTCGGAAACTGGGAGGGTGAGGCGGCCGACAACTTCGCCACCAACTTCTACAACCCGTTCGAGCACATTCTGCGTAGTCAGAAGCAGCTACTCACCGCGCTCGCCGCTGGCGTCACCGCCGCCAAGGCCATCGCCGAGTCCACTCAGCACAGCCTCATGAACGTGGTGCACTACACCGGTGAGGCGCTACGTGAACAGCTGGAACTTGCCCAGAGCATGGCGGAGCTGGCGCGGCAGGAGTCGCTACGCAACATTCTGATCATCGCCGGCGGTGCAGCGACCGTATTCGGCGGGATCCTCGGTGGCGCGACGGCGACCGTCGGTGGCCTGTGGGTGGCGAGTTCGGGCGTTGTCGCGGGTGGCGTGAGCATCGCCGCGACCACCATCCCAGATGGCGGCTGGGCGGCGCTGAATCTGCAGGGCAGCACCGCCGCTGACCTGCTCGACTCGGTCTCGGACGCGATCGGGCAGATCGTCGAGAATGACAGCGATCAGCACGCGGCCCTGCAGGAAGTGACCCAGGAAGCGCTCGACCGCGTCGACTCGCTCCGAATCGGCGACGGGGATGGCAGGCTCATCCCGGTCGAGCCCAACATCGTGTCCGGCGTCGACGGCAACGATTTCTACCTACCCTGACGGCATTTCGACACGACGGCCCTGGAGGACTGCCATGCGTCTACATACCGGTCGGCTCCGGCGCGGCATCGTCGCAGTGGCGCTCGTGGTCGTCGCTGCCGGATGCGGTGCTGGCGGCCCGACACCACCGCCTGAATCGAACCCACGGTACGGGCAGATCCCTGAGGACCTGTGCTCCCGGCTGCAATTCGAGGCGGTGTTCGGTCGGTTTGCTCTGGACCTCGCCCGTTCCCATGAGGACGGCTCGGACTATCGCACGGAACGCACCTACTGGCGGGAGCGATGCGACTTCGGCGCCATCGCACCCGACGAGCACTTCGCCACCGCACTCGGCGAGTTCCAGCCGTCCGGCGCGATACAGGTCCGCGTCTACCACGGCGTGGCGGGCGCGGTGCAGGCCTACGATCAGGAAGTCGCGAACTACATTGATCTACCAGAGGAGACCGGGCCGGACCCCG
This sequence comes from Micromonospora sp. ABR4_055, assembly GCF_056160425.1. Classification (NCBI taxonomy): domain Bacteria; kingdom Bacillati; phylum Actinomycetota; class Actinomycetes; order Micromonosporales; family Micromonosporaceae; genus Micromonospora; species Micromonospora sp. ABR4_055. The sequence goes on along the minus strand of NZ_JBSWXD010000094.1, from coordinate 13,843 downwards.
CCACCGCCGATCTGACCGGTTGGTGGGGCGACAGCGGTAAATCGCTCCAGACGGCACTGGTGCTGGATCCCGATGACTTCACCCTCGGCGACTTCGCCGCCTCGCAGCTCGACGTCACCCACCTCATCCGCCACGAAAACCTGGTGCTAATGGTGTACGCGGGCGCGGTAGCCCCCACCGGGGAAACCGCAGAGGCGGTCACGCTCCTACACGACCTGGCGGACGCGCTGATCGACGAGACAGCCAGCCATCTCGACCGCTGAGCAGAGACACCTGCTGGCCGAGGACGACACGCCCTGCCATGATCACGGCAAGCAGAGGCGGCACGAGCACGATGGCCAGCAACGCCAACCACGGTACGTACCAATGAAGCTCGGCGCTGAAACCAATGTAAGCCGCCGCCGGGCCGATCCCGGAAAGCAGGCCGAGCACGGTGCCGACCCAGACAATAAGCCACGCCTGAGCTGTCGTGATGCGTCGGCGGACGCGGAGAGCCGCGCCGACCGCAGCCATGGTCGCCAAGTCCGGCCGCAGCTCCACCGACGCCAGTCCGACCGCCACCTGCTCGCCACGACGGTGACCGGCGACTCCGCAGGTTCGGCGGCGGTGAGCTGCGCCGCGAGCAGGATCGAGTTCGCCGCAGCCAGCTCCTGCTCATCCGGCATCTGCGTCGTGTCCACCACAACGAGCCGGACCCTGGTGTCCAGGCCGATCCGCTGCGGGGTCTCCGGCGCGATCACCAGGCCGAGAAGCCTCGTGTAGTACTCCGATCGGCTGGCAACAACGGCTGGCAACAACGTGAGCCCTTGGCCATCCGACTACAGCGCGACACGGCCATCGGGCGTCACCAGTGTGTCGTTGAACGCGACCGCGTCACCTCGGTCGAGCGCCTCCTGCTCGGTTCGGGTGGCGGGCCGGCCGGTCACCAACCGGATGACCTCCGCCCCGCCGACGGCCACGTCCCGCTGCCCGGCGGCGACGGACACCGTCGCGGTCGGGCCGGCCTGCAGGTCCGTAGCGGTGACTACCCTGACCGTGGCCCGGCTCGGCAGGGCACCGGCGACCCGTCGCAGACCGTCCGGCCCCAGCTTCTCCGCCGCGTCCATTGGGACCAGCACCTGGCCGGGACGGGCGTCGAGTCGGCTCGGGGTCACTTCGCCGCGAGCCGCGCCCGCCAGGGCAAGTGCGACGCTGCCGGCGACCGCGGCGGTCACCGGGGCAACAGCCGCAGCCGTACGGAGCCGATGCCGGGCAGCATGGCGCAACGCCAGCCGTGACGGCGTGGGAAGCAGACCAGCGACTCGACCGCTCATCCGCACCAGCGCCGGCGTGCTGGCGACGACGCCGAGCAACAGCGCAACGCCGCCAGCGGCAAGCATCTGCGGCCGCCCTTGTGGGTTGCCGGCAACGCCACCACCCCCACGACAAGGAGCGCCAACCCAGCCACCGCGCCGAGGCCATCGACCTTCGACGTGCCCCGCTGGCCGCCGAGGGCACCACGGACCGAGCCTTGCCGGACGGCGCGGGCCGGCAGCAGCGTGGCCAGCATCCTCACCGGGTCCGGGGACCCGGTGCAGCCGTGAGCAGCGAACCAATCCGGGCGGCGGACCCACGTTGCGATCCTCACCGGGTCCTGGAACCCGGTGCAGCTCGGTCAGCAGCCGCCTCCGGCCGATGTGCAGGTGCGCGTTGCGATCCTCACCGGGTCCGGGGACCCGGTGCAGCCACCCCACCGGGTGAACGGCCCGCACCACGCCGAAGCGCGTCGGTCGTTGCGATCCTCACCGGGTCCGGGGACCCGGTGCAGCACTCGCGGATTCCTCGGCTTCGTCGTCGACAACCAAGAGTTGCGATCCTCACCGGGTCCGGGGACCCGGTGCAGCGGGCAGACCCTGTACGGCATGCCGTTCCGATCGCTGTTGCGATCCTCACCGGGTCCGGGGACCCGGTGCAGCGCCACCACAGCGACGACCCGGGCCTCTTGATCGCCCCGTTGCGATCCTCACCGGGTCCGGGGACCCGGTGCAGCGGTCGGGCGGGCAGGTCCGCTGGTAGTCGCCCCACCGGTTGCGATCCTCACCGGGTCCGGGGACCCGGTGCAGCCCTGCGTACCACCCGGGGCGGTAGCCGCCGCCAGGAAGGTTGCGATCCTCACCGGGTCCGGGGACCCGGTGCAGCCGCTGACCATCACCTACAGCCTCGACACCTACGAGGGCGTTGCGATCCTCACCGGGTCCGGGGACCCGGTGCAGCCACCGGTCGGTGCCGTCGTGGTGTCGACCGGCACGGCCAGGTTGCGATCCTCACCGGGTCCGGGGACCCGGTGCAGCCTCGATGCCCTCGTCCTCCAACATCCGACCGGGCAGCTCGTTGCGATCCTCACCGGGTCCGGGGACCCGGTGCAGCGCGCACCGCGATGCGGCAGATGGTCGGCGTGTTCGCGGTTGCGATCCTCACCGGGTCCGGGGACCCGGTGCAGCAGGGCGGCTTGCACCACCGCACCGTGTTCGGGCTGGAGTTGCGATCCTCACCGGGTCCGGGGACCCGGTGCAGCCCGCCGCCCGAACCATCCGCACCATCCCGAATCCCAAGGTTGCGATCCTCACCGGGTCCGGGGACCCGGTGCAGCCAGCCCGAGGCGCTGACTGACGCTGGCGTGGTGTTGCGGTTGCGATCCTCACCGGGTCCGGGGACCCGGTGCAGCGTTGATTCGACCGCGCGCATCGCGTCCCGAGCTCCGTTGCGATCCTCACCGGGTCCGGGGACCCGGTGCAGCGAGGTTCCACTCGACCAGTGCATCGGCGAATCCCTCGTTGCGATCCTCACAGGGTCCGGGGACCCGGTGCAGCGACACCGACCGCGCCACGGTCGACCGCCTCAACCCTGGTTGCGATCCTCACCGGGTCCGGGGACCCGGTGCAGCGGCTCGCGAGCTGCGAAAATAGGAGTAAATCGCTTGACTTCCGATTAGCAGGCGAGCCGATACGGGCATTTTGCCCGATGTACTGGTTCGGAACCTCCTGGGATTTCGTGCTCACCGGAGGTTCCTAGATCACGAACGGGCCGCGTGGATCGAGCCCACGGGGACGTCCGAGATGTTCGACGTCGTCGAGCGCCATCGCGGGAAGGCGGTAGATCCGTACGCTGTCGCGGGTCGGGTCGATGACCGCCTCGATGGCCGCGACCAGCTTGACCTTGTCCGCGTCCCGGCACACTACTTCGAACACCGACTTTTGGACGCGGTGCCCGTACCCCTCGCAGATCTTCGCCACCTTGCGCAGCCGGCGGGCACCAGCCGGGGTGGTGGTCTCGACGTCGTACGTCACGAGCAGGTCCATTTCAGGCGACCGTCCACGGCTGGTACGCGGCCAGGTCGCCGCGAAGGTGCCGGGCGAGCAGCCGCGCCTGTACGAGCGGCAGCAGTGCGCCTTCGACGTCACGCCGCAGGTACGCGTGCGGCCAGGCCCGCTGCCGGCTCTTCTCCCAGGCGGTGAACACCTTCTTGCGCCCATCGTCGGTCAGTTGGTACGCGCCGTTCGGCAGGTGATCGAAGTCCTTGTCGCTCAGTTCGCGCCGGTTGAGCAGGGTGAAGACCAGCCGGTCCACGAGCAGGGGACGGAACTCTTCCATCAGGTCGAGCGCGAGTGCCGGCTTGCCGGACCGTACGCCGTGCAGAAGCCCGATGTACGGGTCGAGCCCGACCTGCTCGAGCGCTCCGTGCACGGCGCCGCGCAGCATCCCGTAGAGGAAGGAGAGTAGGCAGTTGACCGGGTCGGTGGGCGGACGTTTGTTGCGGCCGGCGACCTTCCATTCTTTGCTTCTGGTGACCAGGTGCGGCATGGCGGCGAAGTAGTCCCGGGCGGTGATCCCTTCGACGCCGAACACTTCGTCGATGGTGGTGGCGTCGCGCAGCAGGTTCAGCCGTTCGGCGATCAGGTCGGCACTGGCGCGCAGCGCGGTCTGACGGAACCCGGAGCTGTCCCGGGCGGTACGCAGCAGCACCTGCCGGCTGTTGTGAATCTTCCCGGCGATCATGGCCTTTGAGATCGACACCCGCTGTTGAGTGTCGTCGGCGGCGCGGTGCTGGGCTTGCCGCAGCAGCGGGTTGCCGGTGGCCGGCCCGACCGTACGCATCAGGAACCGCCCATTGCCGGTGAGGTAGGTGACGGACCGGCCGTCAGCGGCGCAGCGCAGCTGCAGTTCCTGGCTGATGTTGACTCCGCCGAAGGCGACGAGGTGGTCGAGGCGGACGAGTGGCACCCGTCTGGGCGGGGTCTTCGGCTCGTCGTCGGGGTGGAAGGCCCGCAGGGTGTCGCCGTCGAAGTGCAGGCTCGTGCCCGGCCTCTGGATGTACAAAGTGTTCAGCAGTTCAGTCACGCCAGGTTCCGAGTGGTCGCGGGGTGAACAGGTCGAGTAGTGGCCGGCTGTGCCCGTCGGTGGCTTCGGGCAGGCAGGCGTCGCGCAGGGAGCACCGCCGGCAGCGTTTGTCGTTGCGGGCGAGCGGGAGTTTCGACGTGCCGAGGATTTGCCGTACCGCCCCGGCGGCTTCGATGACCTGCTCGATCAGTGTGTCGTCGATGGTGACCGGGTGGCGGCGGCGTTCGGCGACGGAGTAGATGTAGCCGAGCGGCACTTCGAACCCGGCGTCGATGAGGCACAGCGCCTGCCCGCCGAGTTGCAGCTCGGCTGGTCCCCCGGCCTGGTACCGGCCGACTTTGTATTCGACCGGTGTGGCGACCTGTCCGGTGAACTCGACGACGTCGCAGACTCCGCGCAGCCCGTACGTCTGGCTGCCGACCGGCAGTGACCGTACGACGGTTGCGCCGGCCCGGCGGGTGACGCCGGGCAGGTCGACGGCGGTGTGGCTGAGGTCTCCGCGTACCGTTTCCGCGCTCTCGTCCCACACCTGTTCGACGTGGATGAGCGCGGTCTGCCGGTGACAGTAGGCATAGTGCTCAAGGGCGGACAGCGGGACCTCGCGGATCCCGCTGTCGCTCTCGACCGGGTCGGTCACAGCCAGAGGTCCACCTCGGTGGTGACCTGGACGCCATCGGGCAGCGGGGTGTCGGCGATGGTCCGCTGGTAGTCGAGATGTTGGCGGGCCGGCTTGTCGGGGTTGGTCCGGCTGACCTGGATCCGCTTGGTGAGGCTGGCCGCGGGGGCGACGCCCAGCGCGTCGGGGTGGCTGAAGATCCACAGCCCGCAGAGCTTCATCTCGCCTCGGGTGGCGGACCGGTCGTGGTCGAACATCATGGCGATGGCCCGCCAGAGCGCGGTGAGGTCGTCGGGGGTGACGCCGGTCTTCGCGGCGCGCGGCGCGGAGTAGAAGGCGTGTGCGCGGTAGAGACCGTACGGGACGGTCCACTTCGAGCCCATCTCGGTGCGTTCGCCTTTGTCGATGTCTTCCTGGCGGGTCTGGGTGACCCGGGTGATGGCGTGGTCGGCCGGCAGGATCGGGTCGATGCTGCGGGCGAAGCCGACCTGTAGTGGACCGCGTACCTGCCCGGCGCCGCCTTTGGCGCCGGTGCTGAGCACCGCGCCGAACATGCGGATGTCGAAGTAGTGCTCGCAGAGCCACTGCTGCGCCTGGTCCGCCCGCCCTGGTGCGGCGGCGAGCCCTTCCTCGATGCGCGTGTTCAGGGCGTGGCCGGCTTCGACGAAGATGCCGTACCGGGGGTCGTCGCCGCGCATCAGGGCCACCGTGTCCCGGATCTTGCGCTTGATGGCGACGTCGGTGACGAGACCCTGGCCGGTTTCGTCGTCGGTGCGGGGCTGGTTGCCGCCGTCGGGGTCGCCGTTGGGGTTGCCGTCGGTTACATCGAAGAACATCACGACGTCGTGACGGCGGGCGGGGTCGAGGTGGGCGGCACTCATGCGGCATCTCCTTCAGGTGCGTCAGCTGCCGGCGTCCCGTCCGCACCGGGCGGCAGGTCGGCGGGTGGCAGGTCGGTGTTCTTCTTGCTGGCGGCGGCTTCGATCCGTTCGGCTCGCATCGCGGCGCGCTGGTGGTGGTAGCCGAGGACGAACGCGGCTTTCTGCGTCAGCATGGCGGAGCTGGGGATCGAGGTGTCGGCGTCGATCTGCGCGAAGATGTCGTCGAGTCGGTTGGCGTACGCGCCGGCCCAGGCCGGTTTGCCGAGCGGGCCGCGCAGCCGTCGCAGCCAGGCGGTTGCGGAGCGACGGCCGTTGACCAGCACCGCCTGCGGGTTGGTGATCGCCCGGCCCATGTAGCGTTCGGCGAAGGTGGTGTTGAGCTGCTGGTTCGCGGCGCGGTAGACGGCCTGTTGCAGGTCGTCGAGCACGGCGAAGGCGCGACCGGACAGGTATGCGGGGTCGCGGTTGGCGTCGTTCAACGTCGGGGTCAGCCTTTCTGCGTGGTACGGAGGAAGCCCGGGGCGGCGCAGGACGGCGAGTCGGATCAGGGCGACCCGGGCGGCGTCGACGCGGCCGTCGGTGCGGATGCGGTCGATGACGTGAGCGAGGATCTTGGGTGGCAGTGGCGCACCGAAGACCGCTGACCGCCACAGCGCGTGGTAGAGGCCGCCGGGGCGGTCCTCGCCTCGGGCGCCGAGTTTGGTCCAGCTGCCGGGGCCGCTGCCCCGGCCGGGCTGCCACCGGCCGGCGACCCGGGTGAGCTGGACGAGCTTGACGAGGGTCGGCTTGCCGTCCCAGCCGGCGATCTTGTGGTCGTCGATCCAGCGACGGAGGTTGGCTTTCACCGCCGGCAGCGGCATTTCGACCCAGTCGCGGACGACGACGCGGGCGACGTTGCCGGAGACGGTGACCGAGCAGAATTTCGACAGGTCGTCGACGGTGGCTTCGGTGCCGCGTGTCGGGCTGACGATCATGTCCAGCGCGGACTTCTCGTCCTCCTGGTCGAGCGGCCCCATCGGGTCGAACGACGCCCCGCCGATCACCCACCAGGTCAGCCGGGCGTTCTGGCCGGGCAGGCTCGCATGGTGGTCGGTGTCGCTGAGCAGCACGGTCAGCGACGACATGAACGTCAGTCCACAGGTGACGCAGATCGGGGTGTTGCCGAGAAACTTGGTCAGCTCGTAGCCGTGCACCGCTTCGTTGACGCTGACCAGCGACGCTCCCTGCGTGGCGCCGGGCAGCAGCCGCTGCGGGATCTGCTGCGGGATGGTCTTGAGCAGGTCACGCACCTCGCCGCAGACGAGGCACCGGCCGGCCCGGCCGAGCCCTTTGCGGCCGGCGGCGACGGTCGCCCAGTAGCGACGCGCGCTGTCGTGCTCGAAGGCGAACTCTCCGCCGACCCGGATGCCGACCATGTCGGCCCGGCCCCACTTGTCCGGCTGCTGCACCTTGTGGTGCTGGCGGCGGCGGTAGAAGGCGGCGACCGCCGGGCCGGGTCCGTCGGGTTCGGCTTCGGCCCAGTCGCGGATGAGTTCGACGAACGCGTCGTGCTGTTTGCCGATCCGGTCGGCTTTGCCGCCGTCGGCGACCCAGCCGAGCGCGTATTCGACGTTGTCGACGGCGAGGGTGGGGGCGATCCCGACGGTACGGGTGACGGCCGGCACGCTCCGTTCGATGCCGATCCGGGCACCGGCGGCGTCGCTGGCGGTGTCGGTCTGCCCCCGGTAGCCGCCGTCCCGGTCGATGTCGACGATCAGCCGTACGGGTTTGCGGCCGTAGAAGGGCGGAAGCACGTCGTCGCTGGTGGCGGCGAATTCGACGAGGCGTTGCAGCAGCATCAGGCGGCTCCGCCAGCGGACGGCAGCGCCATTTCCATACCGCGTGGCGGGACGTGCAGGACGCCTTCGACGACGCGGGCGGCGAACCATTCCATCCGGGGTTGGTTTTTGCCGTCGCGGTGGATGGTGTGCAGCATGATGCCGACTTCTTCGTTGACGCTGGTGTCGCGCGGGGTGTCGTCGGGCCAGCTGAAGTCGGCGCTGAATTCACGCGTACCGAGGTAGGGCTGTTGGAAGCAGGCTCCTCGGCGGACCCGGCGGCGCAGCTGGTCGCGGTAGGCGGCGGCGGGTTTGTCGGCGTGGGCGGCGGGCACCAGGTGCGCGTGGATGCGGTAGGCGACGTCGCGCAGGCAGACGGCGTTGCGCTGGTCGCGGTGGGCGACGGTGTCGACTCGGCGTTTGCCGCGGATGGCGTCGGCGAGCGGGGCGACGTCGGTGGTTTCGTTGCGGCGGATGGTGAACTGCTTGATCGGTTTCAGCACTTCGATGGCGACGATCTCGTAGCGGATCTCCGGCTTCCAGTAGATCGCTTCGAGGACACCGACGGCCGCCGTGGGGGTCATCACCGGGTACGTGACCCGTTCGACTTTCAGCTCGGGGCGGGAGAACAGGGCGGCGTCGCCGCTGACCTGGACGGCGATCGGCAGGTCGCCGTCCTTGCTGCGGCGGAAGGCCAGCCCGTTGACGACTTCCGTGGTCACAGGATGAAGTCCTCCAGTTTCGGGTCGAAGATCATGCCGGTGTGCGGGTCGTAGTCGCCGCGCCATTCGACGAGCGCGCCGACTCGGACGTCCGAGCCGAGGATCGGCTGCATCAGGGCCCGCACACCGGCGTCGCGCTGAGGCACGCCCGGGTGGACGGTGGTGGTGTAGGGCTGCAACCGGCGCAGGTCACGCATGTCGGGTACGGGTGCGGTGCGTACCCGGTGAACGAGTTCTTCGACGTGGGCGCGTTCGTCGGGCGTACCGGCGCCTTGTGGGGTGACCACCGAGATGCTGTCGGCGCTGATGATGCGGAAGGCGCGCTTGCGGTCACGGTGTCCGCTGTCGTCGAGCGGCCCGTCGGCGACGGTCTCATACGCCCAGGCGGCCCGGGACCGCTGGATCTGCTGGCCGATGTGCTGCGGGTCGTTGAGGTTGAGCGTGCTGTAGATGGAGCGGTAGTAGGCGGCGAGTGCGTCAGGGTCGTCGGGGTCGGCGCGGCCGGGTCCGAAGTGGGTGGTCGCGGCGCCGACGAGCCGTTTGTACGTCTCCGGAGCGCCGCCGTCGGCGGGCGCGAAGATGACGACGCGGCCGTGGTCGAGGCGGCCTTCCCGGTTGGCCCGGCCGGCGGCCTGCAGCAGCGAGTCGGCGGGGGCCATCGCCCGGTAGACGGTCGGGAAGTCGACGTCGACGCCGGCTTCGATGAGCTGGGTGGAGACCAGCAGGACCGGCTCGTCGTTCGTCAGCCGGTCACGGACGTCTTCGAGTACGCGCTGCCGGTGCGCCGGGCACATCCGGGTGGACAGGTGCCGGGCGTGGTCGAGGTCGCCGCTGTCGCGCCAGGTGTCGAAGACGGCCTGGGCGTTGGCGGTGGTGTTGACGACGACCATCGCTGCGGGCGGCCGGCCGGCGGGGGTGGTGACGTCGTCGGCGGCCTGGTCGGCGATGTCGGCGAGGGTCGGGGCGGGGTCGAGCCGCCATTCGTAGCGGACCCGTTTGAGCTGGTTGGCGACGGCGGGTACGTCGGTCAGCACGTCGGTGTAGTCGACGCCGTTCATGGTCGGCAGCGACCAGAACTCGGGCTGGGTGGCCGAGGAGAGCAGCACGGTGGTGCCGAAGTGCCGCACCAGCAGCCGCAGCCCGTCGAGGATCGGGACGAGCATGTCGTGCGGCAGGGCCTGCACCTCGTCGAGGACGATGACCGATCCGGCGAGCCGGTGCACCCGGCGCATCGCGGACGGCCGGCGGCCGAACAGCGACTCGAAGAGGCGGACGAAGGTGGTCACGACGAACGGTGCGTCCCAGTTCTCGGCGGCGAGTCGGCCCCACCGGCCGGCGGCGGCGTCCTCGAAGTTGACCTGGCTGTGGTGTTCCAGGACGACCGGCTCGGCGCCGGGCTCGTCGAGCATGCCACGGTAGACGGCGGCGTTCTGCCCAGTGATGGTCAGAAACGGAACAGCGACGATGACGCGTCGTTGCTGGTTCTTCTCGGCGTGCCGCAGCGCGAACCCGGCGGCGCAGAGCGTCTTGCCGGCCCCGGTCGGCGCGGGCAGCCGGTAGATCCCCGGCGGCTGGTCGGCGAAGCTGACGCACTGGGCGTAGACCTGCTCGCGCAGGTCGTCCACGGGCGACGGCTTGCCGGCGGCGAGCATGGTGGCTCGACGATGCTCAAGCATGGCGGCGCGGCGCTGCTCGAACAGCTTGTACAGGTGGCCGAAGTCGGCATCGGTGCGGACCCGGGGCGCGGCCAGTCCGTCGAAGTGCGCGCCGGTGTCGAGACCGTCGGCGTCGACCAGGGCGCTGTAGCACAGCCGCAGCGCCATCTCCCCCACAAGATGGTCCTGCAGCCACGCGTCGGGGATGGTCTGCCGCAGGTCGGGTGGCAGGTCGGGCAGCAGCCGGGGCAGCTCGGCCTCGGCAGAGGTGACGTCCTGCGCCCGGCTGAATCCCTGCTTGAGGGCCTTCCCCAACGAGTTGGTGTCGATCAACCCGCCGTGGTGGCCGAAGATCGCCCCTGAATAGCCGCCGAGCCCGCGCTCATACGCGATCCGGGTCCCCAACGACTTGTGATCGATGCCGACCCGCTGACCGGAGTTGGCGACATTCTTCAATTTATCCTGCCAGGCGCAGGACGCTTTCCCGACATCATGGAGCGCACCCAGCCAGTACGCCAACTCGCCACCACCGAACGGCGACGCGAAACGCCTGGCCAGCTCGGCGGTCCCCCGCAAATGATCTTCAAGTCGATGCCAGCGACCGCTGTTCCTACCCGGACTGTGCGCCCACAGCGACCGCTCCCCAGACATGAACAGATCTCTCACATTCCGCCCGAACAAAAAGGACCGGTCTATGAAGCCACCGCAGCAATCCACTGTCAAGACCCGGTTTCCGGTTTCAGCGAACAACTGCCGGGGTGGTGGGTGAGTGTCAGCCACTCACCCACCATGCCCGGCCGTTCAGTGGACTCGCTGCAGCCCATCGCGCTGTTCCAGTCTGACGCCACAAGTAGGCCGCGCTCACGAGTCGAGGTTTCGGCGGTGCGGGATGGATCTTCAGCACCCCACACCCCCAGCGCCTGATCCGAGCGCCCCACCTGCGGTCGCTGACGCACCCTACCGACGTCCGGTACGGTGTTGCCGAATGTAACTCGGGGGCTACTCGCCGCCGATCATGAACTCGGTCGAAGCGAGGGATGCAAGTGCCGACGATGATGGACCGGCCGGTCGGTGTCATCGGTGCCGGTCGGGTCGGCACCGCTCTCGGACTGGCGCTGGTCCGCGCCGGATACGAGCTCGTCGGGGTCAACGCGAGGTCCGAGGCGTCCCGCCAGCGGGCAGCCGACGTCCTTCCTGGCACCCCGCTGCGGGACGTGCCCACGCTTGCCAAGAGCGCCGGCATACTCCTGCTCTCCGTCACCGACGACGCTATCGGATCGGTCGCCGCCGAATTGGCGGATGGCGGCCTGCTCCAACCGGGGCAGATCGTGCTGCATGTCAGCGGTGCGTGCGGTTTGGCGGTTCTCGCACCGGCGACCGAGGCCGGTGCCGTGCCGCTCGCCGTCCACCCGGCGATGACCTTTCCTGGCCTCCCGACCGATGCCGACAATCTGGCCGGTCTGGCGTACGCGGTCACCACCCGACCGCATGACCGGCCGCTCGCCGAGGAACTGGTGCGCGATGTGGGGGGCGTTCCGGTGTGGATCGCCGACGAGGACCGTACCCTCTACCACGCCGCGCTGGTCCTCGGTGCGAACAACCTCATCACCCTGCTGGCCGCGGCGATGGAGGCACTGATGGCAGCCGGCGTGCCGGACCCCGGGTTTGTGCTGGCCCCGCTGGTGCGTGCCTCGATGGAAAACGCCCTGCGGCACGGCGACCAGGCGTTGACCGGGCCGGTACGCCGTGCGGACGTCGGAACGATCGAGGCTCACCTGCGGGCGCTGCGCGATCGTGCGCCCCACCTACTGCCGGCGTACCTCGATTTCGGACTCAACACCGCGCGTCGATCCCGGCGGGCCGCGCTGAACGAGGCGGGCCGGCTCGACGAGGTTATCGCGTTACTGGAAGCAAGATCGGCCGAGGCCCGCGACGATATCGACCGGTGAACGGCCCGCTGCGGTGGGCGGCACGATGAGACGCCGTCGTTGGAGCGTCCGCCCGGGGCGGCGGCTCGACCCGCAGCTGTCGGCATCCGGGATCGTCTGCGTCGTAGCGGCGATCGCAGCCGGCGGGGTGGAGATGCTCGGCGTCCGCATCCCGGTTGTCGACTCGCCGGTACGCCAGTTGCTGCTCGCGGGGTTGGGGCTCGCGCTCGTGGTGGCGTCGGCGTTCGTGACGACACGCGACATTGCAGCGGAGGAGATGACGATGGCGACCGACCGGGTACCGCTTCCGCCCAGCACGCCACGACCGAAGCTCACCCCTCGGTTCACCGGCCGGGCCGGGCTTCTCACTGAGATGCACGAGTCGCTGACCGAGCAGCGACGGTTGGCCCTAGCCGGGCTCGGCGGAGTCGGCAAGACCCAACTCGCCCTCGCGTACGTGGAGAACTACCGGTCCGAGTACCCGGTCGTCTGGTGGCTACGGGCGGAGAACCGTGTCACGCTCGACGACGACTTTCTCGGGCTGGCCGGCGCGCACGGATTGCCGGTCGATCCGGCGAGTCCGCAGCCCCAGCAGGTCGACGTCATCCGGCACTGGTTGGAGGAGCGCGACAGCTGGCTGCTGGTCTTCGACAACGCCGAAGCAGAGGAACTGGTCGACGACTACCTGCCACAGCGGCGGTCCGGGCACGTCCTCGTGACCACGAGGAACCAGCACTGGCGCAACGCCGCCGTCATCATCGTGCCGCCGTGGAAGCGGTCGGAATCCGTCGCGTTTCTGGCGCCGCCGGCCGGCCAGCGCAACGACGCCGACGCGCTCGCCGCCTTCCTCGGCGATCTGCCGCTGGCCCTCGACCAGGCATCGTCTTACATGCAGGAGACCTCGACGTCGATCCGTGACTACCTGGATCTGCTGCGTTCACGCACCGCCGACGTACTGGCTCTCGGCTCGCTGTCCAACTATCCGCGCACGGTGGCGTCCACTTGGCTGACGGCAGTGGCGACGATCCGCAAGGAGTTGCCGATCGCGCAGGAGTTGCTGAACCTCTGCGCTTTCCTGAGCCCGGAGGGTATCCCGCACACCATGCTGCGGTGGTCGCCGGACCATCCACGCCGGCTGCGTCCCCTGCATGACGACCGGATCGTCTACAACCAGGCGGTCAGCATCCTCAGCCGGTACTCGCTGCTACAGGCGAGCCCGGACGGCCTGACCGTACACCGGCTGGTGCAGACGTTGGCCCGGCAGTCGCTGACTGCCGCTGACCGTCGGCGCTGCGCGGGCATCGCAGCGATCTATGCCGAACACGCGCTGCCACTCGATGTCACGGCAGCTGATAACTGGCCGGTCTGTGACACTGTCGTCCCGCACGCGCTCGCCGCCGCCAGACACGCCGCCGAGCACAATGTCGCGCTCCGCCAGGTGGTCTCGCTGTACGCCCGGGTCGGCGAGTATCTCCGAATCCAGGGGCAGTACGCGCAGGCCCTCGGCGTCCTGGGCGCGGCCACGGACATTCTGCGCCGGCCGCACGACTTCGCCGCTCCCGACCTGCCGGAGATCCTGACCCGCACCGGAATGGCGCTACGGGCGAGCGGACGACTTCCGGAAGCGCTCGCCGCGCTCGATGAAGCCATCCAGTTGGGGGAAGCCAACCGCGGCCAGGATCATCCCCGGTTGGCGGTCACCCTCAACGCCGCCGGTACGGTCCTGCGGGGCCTAGACGAGTTGTTCCGAAGTCCCGTCAGTGGTCGTAGGCGATCAGGGACCGGGTGACGGGTGCGCCGGTCTTGTTGTTGTGCCAGATCGCGGCGGCCATCGCGAGGAGTCGCTG
>NZ_JBSWXD010000093.1:0-26726 GCF_056160425.1 Micromonospora sp. ABR4_055 | reverse complement strand
CCCCCCCCCCCCCCCCCCCCCCCCCCCCCCCCCTCCCCCCCCCCCCCCCCCCCCCCCCCCCCCCCCCCCCCCCCCCCCCCCCCCCCCCCCCGGTGCGGGTGCGGCGCGCTGTTGGGGCGCGGGCGCGGCGTGCTGCTGGGATGCAGCGTGCTGCGGCGTCGCCGGTAGCCGGCGTTGTGTCGGTGCGCCATCTTGCTGCGCTGCCTTGGCCCCGTGTGTCGGCTCGGGCCGGCTCCGAACGTGTTGCGCGGTCGGACCGGGCCGGCGGGTGGCGGCGGGCGGTGGCGGCAGGGCCGGTGCCGGTGGTGACGGTGGCACTGTGGACGCCGAGGTGGCCGGCTGGCCGTCACGAGGTGGGGCCGATTCGGCTGCCGGGGCCGGGTCGGCGGCGGTACGCGGGGTGGGCGTGGCGGCTCGACGCTGGACCGGCGGTTCGGGTGGCGGGGCAGGGGGACCGGACAGCGCCGAGCCGATCGGCCCAGCGGGTGGGGTGTCCCCGGCCGACGCGTCGCCGGGGGTCCCCTGCGGATCGTGCCGGGCGGGCGGTCCGATGGCAGTCTGCTGCGCCGGCGGTGCGATGGCATCGTGCCGGGTGGGCGGTTCGATGGCGTCGGGCCGCGTCGGTGCTGCGATCGCGTCGTGTTGGGCCGAGCGCCGGATCGCCGTGCGTGGTGTGCGGCCCGGCTGATGGCCACCGGCCGGGCCGGCACCCGGGAAAAGGTCCAAGAAGGGCGAGTCGATGTCGGTGCTGTCGCTCATACCGGCTCTGGGATTGGGCACTGGTGGTGCCGGCGGCGGGGTTCGCGTTGGCCGGCTGCCGCGGGATGCCGCGGGTGCCTGAAAGAAGGCGACCGCGCCGTGGCTGGGGCTGGTGACCAGTTCGGTGTCGGTCGACTCGTCCAGCTCGGCGGTGTCGTAGTCGGTCGATCGCTTACCGTTACCGCTGGTGCCGGACGGCTGACCGGCCGGGTGGGAGGAGCCCGGCGGAAATGATCGACTCATGCCATCGCCTCACGCCGCCGGCCGGCCGGGTGGACAGCGGCTGCGGTTCGGTGGTCGGTGCGGGTCATGCCAACTCCTCCCGGATCCGGATGTGGCTGGCGATCAGTCGCGGGTCTCGCTGTTCAGTGGCGGGTTCCCTGGTGCGGCGCCAGTCGGTGAGGGCGGTCCGGACCACCATCCGGGCGGGCCGATCCGGGTCGACGTACCGGAAGATGAAGGAGGTGGTGACGATCGCCAGCGCGATCTCCCAGGCGGGGAAGAGTTCCACGGTGAAGGTGAACGCCCAGTGGATGAACATGTAGAGCGGTACGAGGAGGATGAACACTCCGTACTGTGCATACGGCAGGTGGATCGGCAACGTGTAGCCGGGCGGGCCGAGGTAGACCAGCCGGGCGCGGTAGATGTCGTCGTCGGTACGCAGCCGCATCCTGTGCCCCGCGCTCTATTCGAACATCAGGTTGATGAGGTAGTCGCCGACGAAGAAGAGCGTCGCCGCTCCGGCGATGAACGCCAGACCCACGATCGCGATCGCGGAGCTGGTCAGGACCTTGGAGATCTCGCCCTTGCTGGCCCGGCCGATGAAGATCACGCCCAGCACGGCAAGCAGGATCGGCGCGACCTTGCTGGCGAGGAAGGAGACAACGCCCTCGGTGTTGAAGCCGGTCGGCGCCGGGTCCGGCTCGCCAGCCGGCGCGGCCAGCAACGGAAGCGTGTCGACCACGGACGCCATGGCGGCGTTGACCGTGTCGACGAGCGTTGTTTCGATCATGGGAACCTCCCCGGTGTGCGGCCGGCGAAGCCGGGGCACTGCAGTTGTCCAGCCTCACGGACGTGTCGGGTCGTGCCGCGAGTTTCGACCCTGCGTCCGGCGATCACCGCGTACGGTGATGATTTGTGGGCTTTTTGTCCAACTTCAGCCCTTCTCCTCGACGTTGCCCTCGCTGACCACCAGCAACTGCAAAGCGTACGGGCCACCCCTGTCTGGTACAAGCTGCGTGCAACTCGACCGACAGCGCCGCCGTGCCGCCGTTGTCTGGTTCGAGAGTACCCAGCATGCCCTCTGCCGGCCGACACCGAGCCGCGCCGGTACCGTCCTATCCGTGACCGATCTGCTGCGGCCGGCCCGGCCGGTCGTGATGGGCGTTCTCAACGTCACGCCTGACTCCTTTTCCGACGGTGGGCGGTACGCCGACCTCGACGCCGCCGTCGCCCACGGCGTCCGGCTGCACCGCGACGGCGCCGACCTGATCGACGTCGGCGGTGAGTCGACCCGGCCGGGAGCGGTGCGGATCGACGCCGCGACCGAGGTGGCCCGGGTGCTTCCGGTCGTCCGGGCGCTCGCCGCCGCCGGCGTACCGATGAGCATCGACACCACCCGGGCAGCGGTCGCCGCCGCCGCGCTGGCCGCCGGGGCGGCGGTGGTGAACGACGTCTCCGGCGGTCTGGCGGATCCACGGATGGCCGAGGTGGTCGCCGACGCCGGCTGCCCGTGGATTCTGATGCACTGGCGTGGGCACTCCGACCGGATGCAGGACCTGGCGCACTATCGCGACGTGGTCGGCGAGGTCCGCGCCGAGCTGGCCGCCCGGATCGACGCCGCACTGACCGCCGGGGTGGCCGCCGACCGGCTCGTCGTCGACCCCGGTCTCGGCTTCGCCAAGCGGGCCGAGCACAACTGGCAGCTCACCGTCCGCCTGCCCGAACTGCTCGACCTCGGTTGCCCGTTGCTCTTCGCCGCCAGTCGCAAGTCCTACCTGGGCCAACTGCTCGCCGACCCGGCAGGCCAGCCACGGCCGGTCGACCAACGGGCCGCAGCGACCACCGCCACCAGTCTGCTGGCGGTCGCCGCCGGCGCCTGGGGGGTCCGGGTACACGACGTCCGGGACACCGTCGACGCGCTGGCGGTGTGGCAGGCCAGCGGGCGTCCCCGGATCGTCCCGGACGCCGACGATCCGCCGGCGAGCCGTCGATGACCGACCACCAGCCCGCCGCAGCGCCGTCGCCCGACCCGGGGGCCGCGCGGCCGTCGACGACCGACCGGATCGTGCTGACCGGGCTACGCGCCCACGGCCGGCACGGCGTCTACCCGCAGGAACGCGCCGCCGGGCAGGACTTCGTCGTCGACGTCGAGCTCACCGTCGACCTCACGTCGGCGGCTGCCTCGGACGACGTCACCGACACCGTGCATTACGGCGAGCTGGCCGACCGGCTCGTCGCGATCGTCAGCGGCGAGCCGGTGAACCTGATCGAGACGCTGGCCGACCGGCTGGCCGTCCAGTGCCTGGCCGACCACCGGGTCCACTCGGTCACGGTGACCGTGCACAAGCCGCAGGCGCCGATTGCACACCGGTTCACCGACGTCGCGGTCGTGCTGACCCGGAGCCGACCATGACCCGGAGCCGACCGTGACCCGGGCGGTCCTGGCGCTAGGCAGCAACCTCGGTGACCGGTACGGGTGCTTGCGCGCGGCGGTGCGGTCGCTGGACGACGTACTGCTGGTCGTCTCCGGGGTCTACGAGACCCCGCCGTGGGGCGACCCGGCGCAGCCCGACTACCTCAACGCGGTCGCGCTGGTGGCCGACCCGGGCGCCGCGCCGGCCGATTGGCTCGACCGGTGCCGCAGCCTCGAACGGGCCGCCGGCCGGGTGCGGGATCCGGACCGGCCGTACGGGCCACGCAGCCTGGATGCGGACGTCGTCGCGGTCTGGACCGACGACGACGTCCCGGTGTTCAGCGACGATCCTGAGCTGGTGCTGCCCCATCCCCGGGCGCGGCTGCGGGCGTTCGTGCTGCGACCGTGGATCGACGTCCAGCCGTACGGCCAACTGCCCGGCCACGGCTGGCTGACCGACCTGCTCAACCACGATCCGGTCGCCGGGGACCTGCTCGAACTGCGCCCCCGACCGGATCTGCCGCTAGAGTCGACCCAGTGAACGTGCGTCTGTCGATCACCTTGCCGGGGTTGATGCTGCCGTGACCGGACCGGGAGTCAGCCCGCGTGGACGGGAGCCTGACGAGCCACGGATGGGGCCTACCAGGTTGTCCACCCTGGTGGTGGCGGCGCTGGCCGCCGCGGCGGTCGGCTGGCTGGTCATCAGCAGCTGGTACGTACGGATGCCGGTCCTACCCTGGCTACCCTCCGTGACGCTGGCGGCATTGGCCGTGTTCGAAGGGTACGCGGCGCTGAACACTCGGGCCCGGGTCGACCGCCAGCCCGGGCACGACCCGGTCAACCCGCTGCTCGCCGCCCGTTTCGTGGTGCTGGCCAAGGCGTCCTCCCTCGCCGGGGCGATCTTCGCCGGCTTCTATGCCGGTCTGGTGCTGTGGCTGTTCATCCAGCCGACCCGGGCGGCAAGCAACGACCTGCCGGCCGCTGGCAGCGGTTTGGTCGCTGCGGTCGCGCTGGTCGCGGCGGCGCTCTGGCTGGAGCGGGCCTGCCGGGTCCCGGACCGCCCGGAGGACTCCGACACCCCGGACCAGCCGGCCGACTGACCGGACTGCCCACCGACCGGCTGTCGACTGACTGACCGGTCTGCCGGGCCGGTCCGCTGGGCAAGTGCCGACCCGGCATCGACCCGGTTCCGGGCAGCTCGGCCGGATACGGGGGGTGACGGCCGGACCTGGTCGCGGGTACGGTGCCTGCGACCGGTACGGCTGCCCGGGCCACCGCGCGGACGCCACACACTGGTCGACTGAGCGACCAGAGGAGACGCGGTATGGCGTACGACGATTCGCCTTATCGCCGGCGGAACGCGAGCACCTCGGATCCGACCGGCCACCATCCGCCCGGCGACACCCGCTACGGCGACACCCGCTACGGCGACACCCGCTACGGCGACACCCGCTACGGCGACACGCGGTATCCGGCGGCCGAGCCTGGTCGTCGCGGCCCGGCCGGCTACTCGACAAGTTCCTTCTCCACCGTTGCGGACTTCTCCACGGCCGGAGGCTCCATCACCGCGGACTCCGCCGCGACCGGGAACTCATCCGCTGCCGCGGACCAGGCGACACGCAACTCCGCCACCACCCGGCACAGCCGTCGCCGACGGGCGTCCACGGCGCTCGACGACGTCTTCGACGACCCCTACCACGGCGAACGCGGCCGGGACCGGCTCGGCGTGCACTTCATCTGGGAACTGATCCTGCTGCTGGTGGTCGGCGGGATCGGCTACCTGCTCTACCGGGTCGACCCGGGTCTCACCACCGCCGGCACCCGCGATCCGCTGCTGGTCTACGCAACCGGGCTCGGCCTGTTCGCGCTCGCCGCCGGGGTCACGCTGCGCGCCGGGGCGCCGAACCTGGCCATCGGGCCGGTGGCGGTGGCCGCCGCGCTGCACTTCGCCGAGAACGGCGACAACGGCGTGGTGCCGGTGCTGGTCACCGGCATCATCTGGGCGGTGGTGCTCGGTGCGGGGACGGCGCTGCTGGTCGCTGGCCTGCAGGTGCCCGGTTGGGCAGGCAGCCTGGTTGCCGCCTGTGTGGCGGTCGTCTTCATCCAGCAGCGGTCCGGCCCGGTCGACCTGCAGGGTGCCTTCGACCCGACCGGCCAGGCGTTCGTGCTCTTCGGTGGCTTCGTCGTGCTGGCGCTGCTCGGTGGATCCCTCGGCACGATCAAGTCGATCCGGCGGGGGGTCGGGCGGTTCCGACCGGTCGCCGACCCGGCCGACCGGCGGGGCGGCGTCGCCGCACTGGTCACCAGCGGTGCGCTGATCCTGTCGATGGTCTTCGCGGTCGTCGGCGGGGTGCTGCTGGCCGCCGTCGGCAACGGCCCGGTCAGCCCGTCGGTGGGGCTGGAGTGGACAGCGGTGGCGATCGGCGCGGCGCTGCTCGGCGGGACCAGCGTCTTCGGCCGCCGGGGCGGTGTCTTCGGGACCGTGTTGGCGGTGATCGGCCTGACCCTCTTCATCAGGTACGCCGAGCTGCGTGACCTCGACATCGCGCTGTACGCCACCGGCGCCGTCGCGGTGGTGGTCGGGCTGACGGTGACCCGTCTGGTGGAGACGTTCGGCCGGCCACGGTCGACCTCGGTCGACGACGCCGGCGAAGCCCAGGAAGCCGAGCAGACCGCAGGCGAGTCGGCTGGTGAATCCGAGCCGGTCCACTACGACGGTCGGCCGGCGGACTGGCCGGAGCATGCCCAGGCCGGCTCCGGCTGGCCGTCCGACCCGCCCACCGGCGGCCAGCAGTCCTGGTCTGCCTCCCTGCCCGCCCAGCCGGCGCCGGCCCGGGACCGCTGGGATACCAGCGACAGCTGGGGCGCCGACGACCAATGGGGCACCGACAGTCGCTGACCCGCCGGCAGGCTAGCCGCCGAGCAGGCCAGCTGCCAAGCCAGCGACGGACCGGCGGGTTAGGCTCGCTGATATGACCGAATCGCCGGCCGCAGACCGCGCCACGCCGACCTTCGAGGAACTCGATCGGCTCTCCACCGAACAGTTGCGGGAGCAGGCGTTCGAGCTGGCCCGGCAGCGCAAGGACCTGGGATTCTTCTGGTCGATAACCCAGCGGCTGTCCCGGGCCGACGACGCCAGTGAGCTGGATGGCGCGCCGAACTCGATCGGCCCGACCGTCGAGGACGCGGTGGCGCTGTGGCGGGAGTTCACCGGCCACGAGTACGGCGAGTCGGAACCGTTGCTACGGGCAGCGTTCATCGACTACCTGCTGCGGCCCGGGCAGCGGAGCTGATGCAGGTCAGCCGGCGTCGAGGATCCGGCGTCGGCTCACCACGCCGACCGGCTGGTCGGCGTCGTCGACCACCCGGGCGTGCTCCGCGCCGCTGACCAGCAACCGGGCCAGCGCGTCGTAGAGCGAGGTACCCAGGGCGAGGGTGGGCAGCCCGGCCGGATCCGGAGCCCTCGGGTCGTCGTCGAGCAGTTCGCGGCTCACCGGGGTGACCGCGAGCCGGCGGATCGCCCGGTCGGCGCCGACGAACTCGGTCACGAACGGGGACGCCGGCCCGCCGAGCAGTTCGGCCGGTGCCGCATACTGCTCAAGCCGGCCGCCTTCGGACAGTACGGCGATCCGGTCGCCCAGCCGTACCGCCTCGTCCAGATCGTGGGTGACCAGCACGATCGTCTTGCGTACCTCGGCCTGCAGGCGGAGAAACTCCTCCTGCAGCCGGCCGCGGGCGATCGGGTCGACCGCGGAGAACGGCTCATCCATCAGCAGGACGACCGGGTCGGCGGCCAGTGCCCGGGCGACGCCGACCCGCTGGCGTTGCCCGCCGGACAGTTCGTGCGGGTAGCGCTTGCCGTACCGGCCCGGTTCCAGCCCGACCAGGTCGAGAAGTTCGTCGGCGCGGCGCCGGATCCGGTCCCGCTGCCAGCCGAGCAGCCGGGGGACCGTGCCGACGTTGGCCCGGATCGTCTGGTGCGGGAAGAGCCCCACGTGCTGGATCACGTATCCGATCCGGCGGCGCAGCCGCACCGGGTCGACCTGGGTGACGTCCTCGTCGCCGAGCATGATCCGCCCGGTCGTCGGCTCGATCAGCCTGTTGATCATCCGGAGCACGGTGGACTTGCCGCAGCCGGACGGGCCGATCAACACCACCAACTGGCCGGCGGGGATCTCCAGGGAAAGGCTCTGTACGGCGCGTGTCCCGTCCGGGAACTGCTTGCCGATGTCGGTCAAGGTGATCGCCGCCGCTCCGTCGGCGTCGGTGTCCCGCACGGTACCGTCCACCTGTGTCCTTCCACCTGCTCGCCGACCGGGCTGATCCGGGTAACCCGTGGTTCTCCGGTCAGTACGTACGGGACAACTGGTCGACGATCGTCGCCGCGTTGACCGAACACGTCACCCTGACGGTACAGGCGGTGCTGATCGCCGCGCTGCTGGCGGTGCCGCTGGCGGTGGTCGCGTACTGGTTCCGGTCGCTGACCGGGCCGATCCTCGCCCTCACCGGCGTGCTCTACACCATCCCGTCGCTGGCGTTGCTGGCCTTCATCGCGCCCTACGTCGGCGCGACCAATCCCGCGTCGGTGCTGATCGCCCTGGTGCTGTACGCGCTGCTGCTGGTCGTGCGCAACTCGCTGGCCGGGCTGAGCCAGGTGCCGGCGGCGACCATCGAGGCCGCCGACGGGATGGGGTACGGCCGGTTCGGTCGACTGCTGCGCATCGAACTGCCGTTGGCGCTGCCCGGCATCATGACCGGCTTGCGGCTGGCCACGGTCTCCACAGTCGCGCTGGTCACCATCGGCTCGCTGATCGGCTATGGCGGCCTCGGCGACCTGATCTTCAGCGGCTTCCGGAACAACTTCTACAAAGCCCAGATCCTCACCGGTACGCTGCTGAGCGTGGCGCTGGCCCTGCTGCTCGACCTGCTCTTGGCGGGTGCCGGACGGCTGCTGACGCCCTGGGCCCGGCGGGTCGCCCCGTGAGCCGGCAGAGTGTGGCGGCGAACCCGGTCGAGCAGGCGGTGACCTGGCTCAACGACCCACTCAACTGGACCAACCCCGGTGGTGTGCTGGACCGCCTCGGTGAGCACCTGACCATCTCGGCCGCCGCGGTCGCGGTCGGCTGCCTGGTGGCCTGGCCGGTCGGACTGTGGCTCGGGCACGCCGGCCGGGGCGGCGGCCTGGTGGTGCTGGTGTCGAACCTGACGCTGGCGGTGCCGACCATCGCCCTGCTGTCCATTCTGCCGCTGACCTTCCTGGGCTTCGGCAAGCCGCCGGTGATCCTGGCGTTGGCGGTGTTCGCCGTACCACCGCTGCTGGCCAACGCGTTCACCGGGATCCGGCAGGTCGATCCGCAGGTGCGGGAGGCGGCTCGGGGGATGGGACTGTCCGGCTGGCAGGTGCTGCGCCGGGTCGAGTTGCCGCTCGCGGTGCCGTACCTGGCGGCCGGGTTCCGGACCGCGGCGGTGCAGGTGGTGGCGACGGCGGCGCTGGCGGCGTTCGTCAACGGCGGAGGTCTCGGGCAGATCATCAGTGCGGGCTTCGGACTGGGCATCTCGATCGGCGGCGGCCAGATCCTCGCCGGCGGTCTGTTGGTGGCGACCTTGGCGCTGGTCACTGAAGGGTTGCTGGCGGTGCTCGAACGGGCGTTCACTCCGCGGCCGCTGCGCCGGACCGGCCGGCGGGCGAACGAGCAGACCAGCGCGGTCGGCTCGGGTTGAGTACGTCGCTTTCCGTTCGGGCCGGATGACGATCCGGTGACAACCGATCTTCATCTGTTGTCGGACCCAACGGTGAGGATGTTCGGTAGAGGGAACGGGTGACGGCATGCCGGCACGGGCCGGGGCCCCGTCGCGGCTGCCGTGCTGCCCGCAGCACGCTCGCGCGGGCATGTGCCGCGCCCGTCGGACACGCGGCCGGCCCGATGGGGGCGCGCCGGGACACAGGAGGCGGGCAATCATGCATGCACGGACACGTATCGCCCTGAGCGCGGTCGGCGCGCTCACCGCGGCGGGTTTCCTCGCCGCATGTGGCGAGGCGGGGTCATCCGGCACCGAGGCGCCGGATGCCGGCGCGTCCGGTGCCGGCTGCGCACCGGTAGCCGGCGACCAGCTGGTGGTGCTGACTGACGACAAGAAGCTGCAGAACACCGACAACATCGTGCCGGCGGTCAACGCCGACGCGGCATCGCCGCAGGTCATCGCCGCCCTGAACAGGGTGTCGGCAGCGTTGGACACCGAGAAGCTGATCGGGCTCAACCGGGCGGTCGACGTCGACCGTCAGACGCCGCAGGCCGCGGCCGAGGAGTTCGCCGCCGCCGAGGGCCTGACCGACGGTATCGAGACCGGACCGGGCGGTGAGTTGATCGTCGGCGCGGCCAACTTCAGTGAAAGCGAGACCTTGGGCGAGTTGTACCGGATCGTGCTGACGGCGGCGGGCTACGACGTCACCGTGCAGCAGATCGGCAACCGTGAGCTGTACGAGCCGGCGCTGGAGACCGGGGAGATCCAGGTGGTGCCGGAGTACGCGGCCACCATGGCGGACTTCATCAACAACAAGGTCGCGGGGGAGAACGCGCCGGCGATCTCGTCGCCGGACCTGGACGAGACGATGACCGGGCTCCGCGAGGTCGGCGAGCAGGTCGGCATCGTCTTCGGCGAGGCGTCTGCGGCACAGGACCAGAACGCGTTCGCGGTGACCAGTGCCTTCGCCGACGAGTACGGCGTCAGTACGCTTTCCGACCTGGCGGAGAAATGCTCCGGTACGGCGACCGTCCTGGGCGGTCCGCCGGAGTGCCCGCAGCGTCCCAAGTGCCAGGAAGGGCTGGTCGAGGTGTACGACTTCCGGGCCGGGGAGTTCAGCTCGCTTGACGCCGGTGGGCCGCAGACCAAGACCGCGTTGACCACCGGCGAGATCAGTGTCGGTCTGGTGTTCTCGTCGGACGGAGCGTTGGCGACCGGCTGATTTCGTGGCTGGCGCGGACTGTCGCCGGCCACCCGGGCTGTGGAGCCTACCTTCTCGGACAGCAGGCGGTACCCGTTCCGTTGATCTGTAGATGTCGGTAGGCTCCACAGCCATGTCCGCTCCCGAGGCCGAAGAGGAGCCGCGCCGCACGGTTCCGCTCAAGTGGCTTACCTGGGGTGGCCTGGGCTTGGCGCCGCTGGCTGCGCTTTTGCTGCTGCTTGGCGACGGCGACGGCTCGTTGCGACTGGCGATGGTGATCGCTATCGCGTCCGTGGTGTTGATCGGATTGTCAATCACATTGCGTGGCGGCGTGGAAACTATGCGCGCCGACATGGAGGATGCGCTCGTCGAGGAGATGGACGTGCTCCGCGAGGACGTGCGCAACGACATTTCCACCGCCGTCCGGGCGACGCACCGCGCCTTCGGCGAGAAGATGCAGGCGGTTCAGGACGACGTCGAGGCGCTTCGTGGTCAACTGGACGGGACTCGCGCCGAGATCGCCCGCAGTGATCCGGCCCGGGCACAGCCGGGCGGTGACCGCGCCGGCTACGACCGGTTCGATCAGGCCGCTCCGGCGTCCGCCGTACCGGCGGCGGTGCCGGCCTCCGGCCCGACCGGGGCTGCCGGCTACGGAGGCGAGTACAACGGCGGCCAGTACGGCTCCGCAGGTCAGTACGGCTCGGGCGGCCAGGCCGGCCGGGCCTCGGTCCCGGCGGTCAGCGGCACCGTGCTGCCCCGCCAGCAGGGGCCGAACGGCGCCGTCCGGCAGCCGGAGACCGTCCAGGTGAGCACCCGGCAGGTCGTCGACCCGCGGGCCGACGACGAGCCCGCCGGCACGGTGTACGGCGGGACCCGTTCCGGCGGCCGGGGTGGCGAGTCCATCGACGGTGAGTGGTCCGCTCCGGCGGCCCGTGGGCGGCGTTCCGCCGAGCCGGACGAGGAGTCGTGGACCGAACGCCGGCTGCGCGACCAGCCGGAGGAGCGCTGGTCGTGGAGTGGCGACCGGGACGACAGCGCCGAGCAACGGTACGGCGACCGACCCGTCGACCGGTGGGACGTCGGGCGGGCCGACGGCTTCAGCACCGGGTCGCCGGCCGAGCGGTGGCCACCGGCCCGTGAGGACGACTACCCACCGGCCCGGTCCGGGGCCGGCACCCGTAACGGCCGGTACCCGCAGGACCGGGGCGACCTGCTGGGGTCGGGCGGTGATCGGGTCGCGGACGAGCCGGCGTGGCGGGACGCCCGGTGGGACCAGCGGATGGCCGACCCGCCGTCGGACGGACCAGGGGTCAGCGGGACCGGCCGGCGTGCGGCGCTGCCGGCGTTGCCGGCCGGCAGTGGCGGCGAGTCGCCCCCGGCATGGTCGTCGCCGGCCCACGATCCCCTCGACGACGAGCCGGTCCGGCGCAGCCGTCGGTACCGGGACGAGGAGGACGACGTCGGTCGCCGGTTCCGCGACGACGACCCGCCGCGCCGGTTCCGCGACGACGACCCGCCCCGCCGGTACCGGGACGAAGAACCCGCGGAACCGGGCCGGCGCTACCGCGACGACACGTCC
The DNA here is from genome assembly GCF_056160425.1 of Micromonospora sp. ABR4_055. NCBI lineage: Bacteria > Bacillati > Actinomycetota > Actinomycetes > Micromonosporales > Micromonosporaceae > Micromonospora > Micromonospora sp. ABR4_055. The sequence continues at coordinate 14,810 of NZ_JBSWXD010000093.1, read as the reverse complement.
GGCCGGCGCTACCGCGACGACGAGCCGCCCCGCCGGTACGCGGAGGAGGGCACCGCCGGCCGCCGGTACCGTGACTACGACGATGAGCCGGCTCGGCGCTACCGCGACTACGACGACGGCGCCCCGGGCCGGCGCTACCGGGACCCGGACGACGGTGGCCGGCGGTACCGCGACGACGACGGCCGTGGCCCCTTCCGTGACGACGCCGACTACCCCGACGACCGCCGCTGGCGGTAGACCGGCGTCACTTGTCGATGTCGCCGACCACGAAGAACATCGAGCCGAGGATCGCCACCAGATCCGGCACCAGGCTGCCGGGGATCAGCGTCGCCAACGCCTGCACATTGGCGTAGGAGGCGGTCCGCAGCTTGAGCCGCCACGGGGTCTTCTCCCCGCGGGAGACTAGGTAGTAGCCGTTGACTCCGAGCGGGTTCTCGGTCCACGCGTAGGTGTGGCCCTCGGGTGCCTTGACCACCTTCGGCAGCCGTACGTTGACCGGCCCGCTCAACTGGTCGACCCGGTCCAGACAGCGGCGGGCCAGGTCGAGCGAGGCGTACACCTGGTCGAGCAGCACCTCGAACCGGGCGTGGCAGTCGCCGGCCCGGCGGGTGACCACCGGCACGTCCAGTTCACCGTAGGCGAGGTACGGCTCGTCGCGGCGCAGGTCCAGGTCCAGCCCGCTGGCCCGGGCGACCGGCCCGGAGGCACCGAACGCGGCGGCCGTCGCCGCGTCGAGCACCCCGACCCCGACCGTACGGGCGAGGAAGATCTCGTTGCGCCGGATCAGCCGGTCCAGGTCGGGCATCCTGGCCTCGACCTGGCCGATCGCTTCCCGGGCCCGGCTGGTCCAGCCGGCCGGCACCTCCTCCTTGAGGCCGCCCACCCGGTTGAACATATAGTGCATCCGGCCGCCGGAGACCTCCTCCAGCACGGCCTGCAGCGTCTCCCGCTCCCGGAACGAGTAGAACACCGGGGTGAGCGCGCCGATCTCCAGTGGATACGAGCCGAGGAACATCAGGTGGTTGAGCACCCGGTTCAGTTCGGCCAGCGCGGTCCGCAGCCAGGTGGCCCGCTGTGGCACCTCGATGCCCATCATCCGTTCGACGGCGAGCGCCACCCCCAGCTCGTTGGCGAACGCGGACAGCCAGTCGTGCCGGTTGGCCAGCATGATGATCTGCCGGTAGTCGCGGACCTCGAACAGCTTCTCGGCGCCGCGGTGCATGTAGCCGATCACCGGCTCGCAGGAGACCACCCGCTCGCCGTCGAGGACCAGCTTGAGCCGGAGTACGCCGTGCGTGGACGGGTGCTGTGGGCCGATGTTGAGCACCATGTCGGCGGTGTCCAGCCCGGCGCCGGTGCCGACGGTCAGCTGGCGGAGTCCGTCGGCCGACCCGGCCGGGGGCGGCGAACCGGTGTCGGTGTCCATGCCGGCCATCGTCGCACGCCGGCTCCCCGCCACACGGTCGGCGGGGATCCCGGTTTCGGACCAGCAGGGGATCCGGGTTTCGGACCAGCAGGGGATCCGGGTTTCAGACCAGCAGGGATTCGGCGTCGACGGCCAGCCCGACGGGTTGGACCAGCCACCAGTGCCCGCCGAGGCCGTCCGGGTCGGTGAGTTCGGCGGCGGTGCTGGCGGCGGCCAGCGCGGCCAGATAGCCACGCGGGTCGGTGCCGGCCAGCGCCAGCGGCGGTCGGCGGCCGTGCACCCCGAGTCGGTGCAGCGCGTCCCGCTGCCGGCACAGCAGGTGGCCGGCCCCGCCAACGGCCGCCGATCCGGCGGCGGCGACCGCGTCGATCGCCACGTGCGCGGTGAGGTCGCAGGAGCCGTCGGGGACCGGGGCCACCGTACGGCCGGCCCGGAAACCGGTCAGGGTGCCGGTGACCGGGCGGTCGGCGTACCGGTGGCCGTAGTCGACTGTCACGGCGACGCCCCGGCGCAGGGTACGTACCGCCGCGGCCCAGGCCTCGTCGCGGGGGCGACCGATCTCAGCCTGCGCCCCGTCCGGCAGCGGCGGCCACCAGCGGGCCAGCCAGGCGGAGTCGGCGGCGCCGAGTTCCCGGCCGGGGTGCTGCCGGCCGGTTGCCGGGTCGACCAGCAGACAGCGGAGCCGGTCACCGTCGCGGACGGCCAGATCGAGCGGTACGTTGTCCAGCCACTCGGTGGCGACGAGCAGCCCGGTGGTTCCCGTCGGCGGCGCGGTCCGCCAGGCGACCGGTTCGGGCAGGCCGGCCGGTCGGGGCGCCGGGTCGACGCCGGTCAACCGGATCCGGTCGGCAAGCGTCCCGGGCGGGTCGGCAAGCAGCCGGTGTACGGCGTCGAGCAGTTCACCGCCGCCGGCTCCGACGTCGACCAGGTCGACCGGGTCCGGGTGGTCGAGGAGGCGGTCGACCCGGCGCAGCAGCCGCAGCACCGCCCGGGCGAACGGCGTACCGGTCTGGGCGCTGGTCGAAAAGTGCGCGGCGGGCACCGGGGTGCCGCCGGTCACATAGAAGCCCTCCGGTCCGTACAGCGCGGTGGAGATGGCGTCCCGCCAGGTCAGCACCCGGCCACCCTAGATCAGCGGGTGAAGGTTTTCACACACCGTTGTTTCCGGTCCGTTGCCTCGGCGCATACTGGCATCGACCGGTACCCCCGTTCGAGGACTGGATCACATCATGAGCGCATCGGCGCGCCCGGCGGCGGCGGACGTTTCCGCTGCCCGGGTTACCGACCCTGCTGTCGGGGTCGTGGGCGCCGGCCGGGTAGGCGCGGTGCTCGCCGCCGCCCTGACCGCCGCCGGCCATCGAATCACCGCGGTCTCCGGTGCCGGCCCGGCCAGCCGGGACCGGATCCGCCGGCTGTTGCCCGGCGTCCAGCCCTGGCCGGTGGCCGAGGTCGCCGACGCCGCCGAGCTGCTGATCCTCGCGGTGCCCGACGACGTGCTGCCGACCGTGGTGGCCGACCTGGTGGCGGCCGGCGTACTGCGGCCCGGCCAGGTCGTGGCACACACCTCGGGAGCGCACGGTCTCGCCGTGCTGGCCCCGGCTGCGGTGGTCGGCGCCGCCCCGCTGGCGCTGCACCCGGCGATGACCTTCACCGGCGAGCGCGGCGACCTGGACAGGCTGCCCGGGATCAGCTACGGAGTTACCGCCGACCGGCCGCTGCGGCCGCTGGCCACCCGCTTGGTGGCGGCGCTGGGCGGCACCGTCGAGTGGGTCGCCGAGATGGACCGGCCGCTCTACCACGCCGCCCTGGCGCACGGCGCGAACCACCTGGTCACCCTGGTCAACGAGGCCAGCGACCGGCTGCGCGACGCCGGGGTCGCCGACCCCGGCCGGGTGCTCGCACCGCTGCTGCGCGCCGCCTTGGACAACGCCCTGGCGCACGGCGACGCCGCGCTGACCGGGCCGGTGTCGCGCGGCGACGCCGGCACCGTCGCCCGGCACCTGGACCGGCTGGCTGACACCGCCGCGGAGAGCCTGCCCAGCTATCTGGCGTTGGCCCGGCGTACCGCGGACCGGGCGATCGCCGCCGGCCGGCTGCCGGCGGCCGCCGCGGTGCCGCTGCTCGACGTGCTGGCCGGCCGGGAGCCGGTCGCCACGTCGGGCCGGCGTCGGGAGCCGGTCCGATGAGCGCGGCCGGTCCGATGAGTGCGACGAGCCCGGCCTCGACCGCGCCGACCACCTCGACCGCGCCGACCGCACCGGCCGGGCTGCAAGTGGCGTGGACCCGCGCCGAGCTCGCCGCGCTGCGGGCCGGCTGGTCCGGCTCGGTGGCGGTGGTGATGACGATGGGTGCCCTGCACGACGGGCACGACGCCCTGCTGCGCGCGGCGGCGGCCCGCGCCGACCACGTGATCGCCACGATCTTCGTCAACCCGCTGCAGTTCGGGCCGACCGAGGACTTCGACCGGTACCCGCGCACCATCGACGACGACCTGGCGGTCTGCCGGCGGGCCGGGGTCCGGGCGGTCTTTGCGCCGGCCCGGGCCGAGGTCTACCCGGACGGCGCGCCGCAGGTCAGAGTCGACCCGGGGCCGATCGGGGAGATCCTGGAGGGGGCGAGCCGGCCGGGCTTCTTCCACGGGGTGCTGACCGTGGTGCTGAAGTTGCTCCAGATCACCCGGCCCGACCTGGCCTTCTTCGGGGAGAAGGACTACCAGCAGCTGACCCTGGTCCGGCGGTTGGTGCGCGACTTTGACCTGCCAGTGGCCATCGTCGGAGTGCCGACCGTCCGGGAGTCGGACGGGCTGGCCCGGTCCAGCCGTAACCGCTACCTGTCGCCCCAGCAGCGGCAGGTGGCGCTGGGGCTGGCCGGGGCACTGCGGGCCGGCGTGGACGCGGCGACGGCGGGCGTCTCCGCCGACGAGGTGCTGGCCGCCGGCCGGGCTGCCTTCGACCAGCACACCGGTGGCGCCGCCGAGCTCGACTACCTGGCGCTGACCGATCCCGAGCTGGGGCCGGCGGTGCCCGGTCCGGCCCGGCTGCTGATCGCCGCCCGGGTCGGTGACACCCGATTGATCGACAACACCCCGGTGGAGCTGGCCGGCTCCCGATCGGAAGGATCCTGATGCTGCGCACCATGCTCAAATCCAAGATCCACCGGGCCACGGTGACCCAGGCCGATCTGCACTACGTCGGCTCGGTCACCATCGACGCCGACCTGCTGGACGCGGCCGACCTGCTGCCCGGCGAGCAGGTGGCGATCGTCGACGTGACCAACGGCGCCCGGCTGGAGACGTACGTCATCGAGGGGGCCCGGGGCAGTGGGGTGATCGGCATCAACGGGGCCGCCGCTCACCTGGTGCACCCCGGTGACCTGGTGATCCTGATCGCGTACGGGCAGTTCACCGACGCCGAGGCCCGCGCCTGTCAGCCCCGGGTGGTGCACGTCGACGCCGCCAACCGGGTGATCCAGCTCGATGCCGACCCGGCCGGGGCACCCGCCGGTGTGGTGGGCGACCCGGTCCGTGGCGACACCGCCGCCGGCTGGCCGGTGGTTGCCGGCAGGCCTTAGCGTGGTGACGGTTGTCGACCGCAAGCCGGGCGGTGACCGTACGGTCACTCAAAGGTGTCGTATGCTCGGCGGTCCGGACCGCCAGCCAGCCCGTGGGAGGGACTCGATGCGCCGATGGACCGCCGCTTTCGCGGTCGGTGGAGCGCTTGCGCTCGGCCTGACCGGGTGCGGCCTGCCCGCCGGGGTGGACGGCGAGCTCACCAACAGTTGGCAGCCGATCCCCGAGCCGAGCCCGTTCGTGCCGCCGGCCGAGGTCTGCCATCCGGGGGACTTCGCGGAGACCGCCTACCTGTCGTCGTACAGCCCGGTCGACTGCTCGGCCCCGCACCGGGTGGAGACGGTGCATGTCGGCACGTTCGGCGCTGAGGCTGCGGAGGCGACCGCGCCGCCGGCGCAGGGCTCGCCCGAAATCCGTGTCGCGTACGCCGAGTGCGACTCCGCGACCAGCGAGTACGTCGGTGCCGACTGGCGGCTCGGCCGGCTCTGGGTGGGGGTGGCGGTGCCGTCCCCGGCCGCCTGGGAAGGTGGTGCCCGCTGGTTCCGCTGCGACGTCACCGAGGTGACCAACGTGGAGGACAACGGTGGGACGGCGTCGCGCACCGCGAGCCTGCGCGACGAGCTGGCCGAGCCATCGCCGCTGCATCTGACCTGCTACGCGGTCCGTAACGACGACAACGGCGCGATCGACACCATGCCGGCCGAGGAGTGCGACGAGCCGCACAACGCGGAGTTCGCCGGGGTCTGGCAGGCACCGGACATCGAGTATCCGACCCGGGACCGGGACTGGAACCAGTTCCACACCGAGTGCCGCAAGGTGATCGGCCGGTACGCGGATGTGCCACTCGACGGCAACCTGCAGTTCCGTACCGGGGTGATCTCGCTGCCGGGCGGTGCCGCCGAGTGGGCGGCCGGCAACCGGGGCGTCCGCTGCTACCTGTGGCTCGACGAACGCAACGTCGAGCGGTCGCTCAAGGACGTCGGCACCGAGGGCCTGCCCATCCAGTACGAGTAGTGGCCGGCCTCGTGACGGCCGCCGCCGGGTGCCCGGACGGGTGTACCGGCCCACATCCGCCGGCCCCGGCGGCCCGCTGCCAGGGCCGGCGCGGTTGACTCTGCCCATGCGACTGCGTATCCCGGCCCTGCCCGAGCTGCCCGGTCAGCTCGCCGCGCCGGATCCCGGCTGGGCGGAGACCACCGACGTGGTGGTCGTCGGCTCCGGCATCGCCGGCCTGACCGCCGCGCTCTACCTGCGGGAAGCCGGGCTGCACGTCACCGTCGTGACGAAGGTCAACATCGACGACGGGTCGACCCGGTGGGCACAGGGTGGGATCGCCGCCGTGCTGGACCCGCTGGACACCCCGGCCGCGCACGCGCAGGACACCGAGACCGCCGGGGTCGGGCTGTGCGATCCGGACGCGGTCCGGGTGCTCGTCGAGGAGGGGCCGGCCAGGATCCGGGAGCTGATCCGGGTCGGTGCCGAGTTCGACCGGGACGCCGACGGTGTGCTGCTGCTCACCCGGGAAGGTGGTCACCGGGCCAACCGGATCGTGCATGCCGGCGGCGACGCCACCGGCGCCGAGGTGCAGCGGGCGTTGCACGCCGCGGTCCGTCGGGACCCCTGGATCCGGCTGGTCGAGCACGCTCTGGTCGTCGACCTGCTGCGTGCCGCACCGGACGCCGACGGGGAGCCGGCCCGGGCCTGCGGAGTCACTCTGCACGTGCTCGGCGAGGGCTCGCCGGACGGGGTGGGCGCGATCCTGGCCCGCGCCGTGGTGCTGGCCACCGGCGGGATGGGGCAGATCTTCGCAACCACTACCAATCCGGCGGTCTCCACCGGCGACGGTGTGGCGCTGGCGCTGCGAGCCGGCGCGGCAGTGGCGGACCTGGAGTTCGTCCAGTTCCATCCGACGGCCCTGGTGGTGCCGGGTGTCACTGGCGGCAGCGGCCAGCAGCCGCTGGTGTCCGAGGCGCTGCGCGGCGAGGGCGCGCTGCTGCTCGACCCCGACGGCAAGCGGTTCATGCTCGGCCAGCACGAGCTCGCCGAGTTGGCCCCACGCGACGTGGTCGCCAAGGGCATCCACCGGGTGATGTCGGCGGTCGACGTCGACCACGTACAGCTCGACGCCCGGCATCTGGGCGGTGAGTTCCTGGCCCGGCGTTTCCCGACGATTGTGGCGTCCTGCCGGGCCATCGGGATCGACCCCGCCGAGGAGCTGATCCCGGTGGCACCGGCCGCCCACTACGCGTCCGGCGGCGTCCGCACCGATCTGCACGGCCGCACCACCATCCCCGGCCTGTACGCCTGCGGCGAGGTGGCCTGCACCGGTGTGCACGGTGCCAACCGGCTGGCCAGCAACTCGCTGCTGGAGGGCCTGGTCTTCGCCCGGCGGATCGCCCGGGACGTCACCCGCGACCTGCCGCCGCAGCTGGAGCCGGCCGGTACCGGCCGGGCGACCGATCGGGCCGACGGCTGGTTGTTGCCGGCCGAGGCCCGGCAGCCGCTGCAGCGGGCGATGAGCCGGGGCGCCGGAGTGCTGCGTTCCGCCACGACGCTGGACGGCGCCGCCGTCGAGCTGCGCCGGCTCGCCGGTGGCCGGGGCACGCCGGGCACCGCCGGATGGGAGGCGACTAACCTGGTCACCGTCGCCACCGCGCTGGTGGCGGCGGCGTACGCCCGGCAGGAGACCCGGGGTTGTCACTGGCGCGACGATTTCCCGTCGGCGGCCGAGGGCTGGCTGGGGCATCTGGTCAGCGCGCTCGGCCCGGTCGGGCAGCCCACTCTCACCTGGGAGCCGTCATGCGTAGCGAGGTGACCGTCGCCGCGTCGCTGGCCTGCGGTCTGGACCCGGAGGTGGTCCACCGGGTGGTGGCGACCGCGCTGGCCGAGGATCTCGGCCCGGACCGGCTGGACGTCACGTCGGCGGCCACCATCGATCCGGGGCAGCTCGGCACCGCCGAACTGGTGGCCCGCTCCGCCGGGGTGGTGGCCGGGTTGCCGCTGGTCGCCGCTGTCTTCGCGGCGGTCCCGTCGCCGACCGCCGACCCTGCCGGCTCGGTCGGCGGTGCCGGCTCTGCCGATGGTGCCGGCTCTGCCGGCCCGGTCGAGGTGCGGCTGCACCGCGCCGACGGTGACCGGGTGCCGGCCGGTACGGTGCTGGCCACGCTGACCGGCCCGGTCCGGACCCTGCTCACCGGCGAGCGGACCGCGCTCAACCTGATCAGCCGGCTCTCCGGGGTGGCCACCCATACCCGGGCCTGGACGGACGCCCTCGCCGGGTCGAAGGCGACCGTGCTGGACACCCGCAAGACCACCCCCGGGCTGCGGCTGCTGGAGAAGTACGCGGTGCGGGTCGGCGGCGGCGGCAACAAGCGGATGGGTCTGTACGACGTGGCGATGGTCAAGGACAACCACAAGCTGGCCGCCGGCGGGGTGGGTGCCGCGTACCGCCGGGTGCGCGAGGCCTTCCCCGGCGTACCGGTGGAGGTCGAGGTGACCACGTTGGCCGAGGCGGTCGAGGCGGTCGAGGCCGGGGCGACGTTCCTGCTCTGCGACAACATGCCGGCGGAGCTGCTGAGCGCGGTCGTCGCCGAGGTGGGTGACCGGGTCGAGGTGGAGGCCACCGGCGGACTGACCCTGGCCAACGCGGCCCGGTACGCGCGGACCGGGGTGGACTACCTGTCGGTCGGGGCGTTGACCCACTCCTCGCCGATCATGGACATCGCGCTGGATCTGCGACCGGCCGGTGTCAGCGCGTCGGCTGGTGCCGACCGGCCCGCCGGTTGACCGTCGAGGGGACGACATGCTGCTCTGCATCGACATCGGTAACACCAACACGGTGCTGGCCACGTTCAACGGGGACAAGCTGGTGCACTCGTGGCGGATCAAGACCGACGCCCGGTCAACCGCCGACGAGCTCGGCCTGATGTTCCGCGGGCTGCTCGCCGGGGATGCTGTGGAACTCACCGGGGTGGCCGCCTGCTCGACCGTACCGGCGGCGCTGCGCTCGCTGCGGACCATGCTCGGCCGCTACTACGGCGACATTCCCAGCGTGATCGTGGAGCCCGGGGTGCGGACCGGGGTGCAGCTGGCGATCGACAACCCCAAGGAGGTCGGATCGGACCGGGTGGTCAACACCCTCGCCGCGCACACCTTGTACGGTGGCCCGTCGATCGTCGTCGACTTCGGCACCACCACCAACTTCGACGTGATCAGCGCCCGGGGTGAGTTCCTCGGCGGGGCGTTCGCTCCCGGCATCGAGATATCCTTCGACGCGTTGTCGGCCCGCGCCGCCCAGCTGCGCAAGGTCGAGCCGACCCGGCCCCGGTCGGTGATTGGCAAGAACACCGTAGAGTGCCTGCAGTCCGGCATGTACTTCGGTTTCGCCGGCCAGGTGGACCGCATCGTGGAGCGGATGGCGGCGGAGTTGGGGCAGCTCAGCGCAGTTATCGCGACGGGCGGACTGGCCCCGGTGGTGATCGGTGAGTGCCGCACCATCACCCACCACGAACCGATGATCACCCTTATCGGCCTGCGGATGGTGTACGAGCGGAACACCTGATCCCCACTGCGGCCTTGTCAGCTGCGTCACGGAACCCTGGTTGAGTACGCTCGTGGCCGGACCGTGACCACGAGGTCGCACCGTTGTCCGTACCCCCTGTGTTGAGGATGCCCGCCGTGACCGAGCACGTGACCGTACCCGACGATTCCGCAGCGGATCTGCCCGAGCAGATGCGGGTGCGCCGGGAGAAGCGGGACCGGCTGCTGGCCCAGGGCGCGGAGCCCTATCCGGTCGGTTTCCCCCGGACCACGTCTTTGGCGCAGTTGCGGCAGCGCTTCGGCGACCTGCCGATCGACACCGCCACCGGCGAACAGGCGGCGGTCACCGGCCGGGTGATTTTTGTGCGGAACACCGGCAAGCTCTGTTTCGCGACGCTGCGTGAGGGTGATGGCACCGAGTTGCAGGTGATGCTGTCCCGGGATCGGGTCGGTGCCGAGCGGCTGGAGGACTGGAAGCGGCTGGTCGACATCGGCGACCACGTGGGGGTGGCCGGCGAGGTGATCACCAGCCGTCGGGGTGAGCTCTCGGTGCTCGCCGACTCGTGGCAGATGACCGCCAAGGCGCTGCGTCCGCTGCCGGTGGCGCACAAGCCGTTGAGTGAGGAGGCCCGGGTCCGGCAGCGGTACGTCGACCTGATCGTCCGTCCGGAGGCGCGTCGGACCGTGCGAACCCGGGCGACGGTGCTGCGTACCCTGCGCGACTCCTTCCACCAGCGGGGGTTCACCGAGGTGGAGACGCCGATGCTGCAGGTGCTGCACGGGGGCGCAGCGGCCCGGCCGTTCGTCACGCACAGCAACGCTCTTGATGTCGATCTGTATCTGCGAATCGCTCCCGAGCTATTCCTCAAGCGCTGCGTGGTCGGCGGCATCGACCGGGTGTTCGAGATCAACCGGAACTTCCGCAATGAGGGGGTTGACTCTTCGCACTCGCCTGAGTTCGCCATGTTGGAGACCTACGAGGCGTACGGGGACTACGACACCATGGCGCGGCTGACCCGGGATCTGGTACAGGAGTGCGCCAGCGCGATCAGTGGGTCACATGTGGTGATCCACGCCGACGGGTCGGAGTTCGACCTTGGTGGCCAGTGGCGTACGGTGACTCTGTACGGAGTGTTGTCAGAAGCTCTCGGTGAGGAAGTCACTGTACGGACCGACCGAGCGCAGTTGCTACGTTACGCCGAGAAGTTCGATGTCGCCGTGGACCCGAAGTGGGGTCCGGGCAAGCTGGCGGAGGAACTCTTCGAGGAATTGGTCGTGCCGACTCTGCTCCAGCCGACCTTCGTGCGGGACTACCCGGTGGAGACCAGCCCGCTGACCCGGGCGCACCGCGCCGAGCAGGGGTTGGCCGAGAAGTGGGACCTCTATGTGCGCGGCGTCGAGCTGGCCACCGCGTACAGCGAGCTGGTCGACCCTGTGGTGCAGCGGGAGCGACTGGTGGCCCAGGCGCGGCTGGCCGCCGGTGGTGACCCGGAGGCGATGCGCCTCGACGAGGACTTCCTCCGGGCCATGGAGTACGGAATGCCGCCGGCCGGGGGCATGGGAATGGGAATCGACCGGTTGCTCATGGCCCTGACCGGCCTGGGTATTCGCGAAACCATCCTCTTCCCTCTGGTCCGTCCGGAGTAGTCGGCCAGATTTTTTTCGGGGAGTTTGCGCGTCCTATTGACGGCTGGCGCATCTTTCGGGCTATTGTGCTCCTGATTGCGGGAGAACGTGCTCGGAAGGACAACGGCCTGTGGCCAAGCAGATCATTCACAAGCTGGTCGACGATCTGGACGGCGGCGACGCCGACGAGACCGTCAAGTTCGCCCTCGACGGCGTCCAGTACGAGATCGACCTCTCGGAGAAGAACGCGGACAAATTGCGGCAGGTTTTCGCTCCGTACGTGGCTGCCGGTACCAAGATCGGCCGCGGTGGCGTGGTCGTGGGTGGTCGGGCCGCGCGGGGTCGGGGCGGTGCCGCCGCCGACCGTGAGCAGAACCGGGCGATCCGGGCCTGGGCGAAGAAGGAAGGCAAGGAGATCTCCGACCGCGGGCGCATCCCGCAGGAGATCGTGGACGAGTACCACGCCAAAGCCGGGCGCTGATCGTCCCAGGCGTGCCGGTCCCGGCCAGCCCTCGTCGGCCAGTCGGAGCCAGTGACACGAGGTACGGATGTCTCATCCGTACCTCGTGTCCGTTTCTGGGGTCTGGCGGTTGCAGCGCGATCCTGCCGGGGGCCGGCCGGTCTACTGCTCCGGCCAGAGCGTGGCGGGTTGTCCACAGCCTGTGCACCGGTTGTCCACAGGCCTGTGGACGACCGGTGGGGCGGTGGCGGTACGGACGGCGCGTTCCGGTTGGCCGATGCCGCGCCCGGTCACCGGACCGAGCGGATTTCGCTCACCGCGTAGCGCCGGAGCCTCGGGGAACAGCCAACGACCCGGCACAGTTGGGGTAAACGTTGCGGATCGCCCCTGCTCCGGCCCGACACGGCAGGAGCGGAGTCGGCCCACGGCGATAGAGTGATGGCACGAGCTTCCGCCTGGAGGCTCGTGCGCTGGCCCGCCAAGACCACTGGCGCACGGCACGTGAGGAGCACGAGGGCATGTTCGAGCGGTTCACCGACCGAGCGCGACGGGTTGTCGTCCTGGCTCAGGAAGAAGCCCGGATGCTCAACCACAACTACATCGGCACGGAGCACATCCTGCTCGGCCTCATCCACGAGGGTGAGGGCGTGGCGGCGAAGGCCCTGGAGAGCCTGGGCATCTCGCTGGAAGGTGTGCGTCAACAGGTCGAGGAGATCATCGGCCAGGGCCAGCAGGCGCCGAGCGGGCACATCCCGTTCACGCCGCGGGCCAAGAAGGTGTTGGAGCTGTCGCTGCGGGAGGCGCTGCAGCTCGGCCACAACTACATCGGCACGGAGCACATCCTGCTCGGCCTGATCCGTGAGGGCGAGGGCGTCGCGGCCCAGGTGCTGGTCAAGCTCGGCGCCGACCTCAACCGGGTGCGCCAGCAGGTGATCCAGCTGCTGTCGGGCTACCAGGGCAAGGAGCCGGCGGCCGCCGGCGCCGCAGCGGGCGAAGCCGCCCCGTCGACCAGTCTGGTGCTGGACCAGTTCGGCCGTAACCTGACCCAGGCGGCCCGGGAGGGCAAGCTCGACCCGGTCATCGGCCGGGAGAAGGAGATCGAGCGGGTCATGCAGGTGCTGTCCCGCCGGACCAAGAACAACCCGGTGCTGATCGGCGAGCCCGGCGTCGGCAAGACGGCCGTGGTGGAGGGCCTGTCCCAGAAGATCATCAAGGGCGAGGTGCCCGAGACGCTGAAGGACAAGCAGCTCTACACTCTCGACCTCGGTGCGCTGGTCGCCGGCTCCCGCTACCGCGGTGACTTCGAGGAGCGCCTGAAGAAGGTGCTCAAGGAGATCCGCACCCGGGGCGACATCATCCTGTTCATCGACGAGATCCACACCCTGGTCGGCGCGGGTGCGGCCGAGGGTGCGATCGACGCGGCGAGCATCCTCAAGCCGATGCTGGCCCGAGGCGAGCTGCAGACCATCGGGGCGACCACCCTCGACGAGTACCGCAAGCACCTGGAGAAGGACGCCGCGCTGGAGCGTCGGTTCCAGCCGATCCAGGTCGGCGAGCCGTCGCTGGCCCACACCATCGAGATCCTCAAGGGCCTGCGCGACCGCTACGAGGCGCACCACCGGGTGAGCATCACCGACGCCGCCCTGGTGGCCGCCGCGACGCTGGCCGACCGGTACATCTCCGACCGGTTCCTGCCGGACAAGGCGATCGACCTGATCGACGAGGCCGGCGCCCGGATGCGGATCCGTCGGATGACCGCGCCGCCGGACCTGCGTGACTTCGACGAGCGGATCGCCCAGGTGCGTCGCGACAAGGAGTCCGCGATCGACGCGCAGGACTTCGAGCGGGCCGCGCAGCTGCGGGACAAGGAGAAGCAGCTGCTCGGGCAGAAGGCGCAGCGGGAGAAGGAGTGGAAGGCCGGCGACCTCGACGTGGTCAGCGAGGTCGACGACGAGCAGATCGCCGAGGTGCTCGGCAACTGGACCGGCATCCCGGTCTACAAGCTGACCGAGGAGGAGACCTCCCGACTGCTGCGCATGGAGGACGAGCTGCACAAGCGGGTCGTCGGCCAGTCCGACGCGGTCAAGGCGGTCTCGAAGGCGATCCGGCGGACCCGGGCCGGCCTGAAGGACCCGAAGCGGCCGTCCGGCTCGTTCATCTTCGCCGGCCCGTCCGGTGTCGGTAAGACTGAGCTGTCGAAGGCGCTCGCCGAGTTCCTGTTCGGCAGCGAGGACGCGCTGATCCAGCTGGACATGTCCGAGTTCCACGACCGGTACACGGTGTCCCGGCTGGTCGGTGCCCCGCCCGGGTACGTCGGCTACGACGAGGGCGGGCAGCTGACCGAGAAGGTGCGGCGTCGGCCGTTCTCGGTGGTGCTGTTCGACGAGATCGAGAAGGCCCACCCGGACGTGTTCAACACGCTGCTGCAGATCCTGGAGGACGGGCGGCTCACCGATGGTCAGGGGCGGATCGTCGACTTCAAGAACACGGTGATCATCCTGACCACGAACCTGGGCACCCGGGACGTGGCGAAGGCGGTGTCGCTGGGCTTCCAGGCGTCGGAGGACTCCGACTCGAACTACGACCGGATGAAGCAGAAGGTCAACGACGAGCTGAAGCAGCACTTCCGGCCGGAGTTCCTCAACCGGATCGACGACACCATCGTGTTCCACCAGCTGAACCCGACCGAGATCCTGTCGATCGTGGACATCATGATCTCCCGGATCGAGACCCAGCTGCGGAACAAGGACATGAGCATGGAGCTCACCGACAACGCCAAGAAGTACCTGGCGAACAAGGGCTTCGACCCGGTGCTGGGGGCTCGGCCGCTGCGTCGCACCATCCAGCGCGACATCGAGGACAACCTGTCGGAGCGGATCCTGTTCAACGAGCTCAAGCCGGGTCAGATCGTGGTCATCGACTGCGAGGGCGACCCGGACGACATCGACAAGTCCAAGCTCGTTTTCCAAGGCGCTGACCGTCCGGTCGCCGTACCGGATGCGGTTCCCGCCGACCTCGGCGGTGCCACGGCGGCCGGCGCGGACGAGTAGGACCGGTAGCCGACTGTCAGTGGGGGGGGGGGGGGGGGGGGGGGGGGGGGAGGAGGGAGGGGAGGGGGGAGGGGGTCGAAAAAAAAAAAACACAAAAACAACTCCCCCCCCCCCCCCCCCCCCCACCCAAAACCCAACAAA